>CAIPJU010000914.1 GCA_903865465.1 uncultured Bacteroidota bacterium | reverse complement strand
TATTTTCTTAAAAAACATATAAAATTTACAATTATTGACGAAGAGCTTATTTTTCTACGCCAAGCACATCTTTGAATGCTTTAACGAATGAATCTTTTGGTAAGGCTCCCAAAGCCATCTGGGGTTGTCCATCTGAAGGCACAAAAAGGAATGAAGGAATACTCCTGATCCCAAATACCGAAGCAAGTTCCTGCTCCGCCTCCGTATCAACTTTAAAAACATCCAGCTTCCCCTCAAAATCCTTTGACAGCTCCTCCAGAACGGGAGCCACCATTTTGCATGGACCGCACCAGTCAGCATAAAAGTCTATAATACAGGGTTTCACTCCTTCGAATTTCCACTCTGGGTTCTTCTCATAATTGAAAACCTTTGTTAAAAAGGTCTCCTTCGTCAAATGTTCTACCATCGCAATTTTTATTTAATAAACACCTTAGATCCATTTTAGTTCATTAACAACCATCATGCCATCAGCACCGGCAGACTGTAAATCGAAAATAGTAAACTATTAATTGTAACTTTGTCATTATTTATAATTTAAACTGTCATAGTTAAATATGAACATATGTCTAAATGACAAAATTTTCGCTGTTATAAGCGAAGTGCTGACTGAAGAAAAGGTGAAGGGATACGTGATAGGCGGCTGGGTAAGAGACTGTATGCTTAAAAGGGAACATTCCGGAAAAGATATTGATATAGTAGTCATTGGAAACGGAATCAGTATAGCCCGAAAGACAGCCCGAAAAATAAACCATACCATTAAGGTCTCCATTTTTAAAACTTTCGGAACAGCTATGTTCAGGAACGGCGATTATGAGATTGAATTTGTTGGCGCCAGAAAAGAGTCATATAATCTGGAATCAAGAAAACCAACTGTTGAAGAAGGGAGCCTCGAAGAAGACCAGTTAAGAAGGGACTTTACAATAAATGCCCTTGCCATTAGTCTGAACAGGGAAACTTACGGGGAGTTTCTCGATCCCTTTGGAGGCATTGAAGATCTGAGGAATAAGATAATTAAAACACCTCTCGAACCAGGGAAGACATTCTCTGACGATCCTCTGAGGATGATGAGGGCAATAAGATTTGCCACGCAGCTTAAGTTTACCATTGAAGAGAGTACTTTAAACTCTATAAAGGAAAATGCGGAAAGGATAAAGATCGTTTCTCCCGAACGGGTTATGACGGAACTGAATAAAATAATAATGTGCAAACATCCTTCATCAGGATTTCTTCTCCTGGAAAAGACAGGACTTCTCCCACTTATTTTTCCCGAATTAGATAAGATGAAAGGAGTCGAGAAAAAAGACGGAAAGGCACATAAGGACAATTTCCTTCATACAATAAAGGTTCTTGATAACATATCTGCCAATACCGATAATCTTTGGTTAAGATGGGCTGCCATTCTTCACGATATAGCCAAACCGGTCACAAAAAAATATACTGCCGAGACAGGCTGGTCGTTTCATGGGCATGAGTTTATCGGCTCAAAAATGGTCCCTCAGCTCTTCAGGAGGCTGAGGCTTCCCCTTAATGAAAAAATGAAGTTTGTACAGAAAATTGTTGAGCTTCATCTCAGGCCTATCGTCCTGTCTCAGGAGATAGTAACTGACTCCGCAATCAGAAGGCTCCTGTTCGAAGCTGGTGATGATATTGACGATTTGATGATCCTCTGTGAAGCAGATATAACTTCAAAAAATGAAGAAAAGAAGACTAAGCATCTCGAAAATTTCAAACTCGTTAGACAAAAACTGAAGGAGATTGAAGAAAAGGATGCACTTCGGAATTTTCAGCCTCCGGTTGACGGCAGTGAAATCATATCGACATTTGGAATGAAACCAGGCAGGGAAGTAGGGATCATAAAAAATGCAATCCGTGAAGCTATCCTCGAGGGTATTATTCCCAATGAACATGAATCAGCACGAAGAGTGATGTTTGAAAAAGGTAAAGAACTGGGTCTGATACCTATCGAAAACATTATTTTTCAACAAGATCTATCAGTACAGGGAGATGATCACTGAATCCTCCCTGGTATTTATAACCTCGGTATGTTGAATATGGTTGATATCCAGGATATATTGGATCTTTAACGAGTAAAAAACCAGGGTTGAAGACCTTAACAAGCTTTTCTCCAGTCGACAAACCAACAAGCGGCTTCAAAAGAGCTTCATTTGCTATTACCTGATCAATCATTTCCCAATTTCCCTGATAACGGTATGTTCCGCTTCCATCCATGGCCATAGCTGCTGAGAGATCAATCAATTCGTTGCAGCCCTGGCAGGTCAGTAAAAGCCTTTGAATTTCCCTGTCGTCAGGAGTACAGTTGAAATCGCCAACAATAAGAATTTTTGCTCCTGATGAATGGGTTTTATAAACAGAATCAGCCCTATTTCGGACCATGTCCGCAATATCCAGACGGCTATCTTCCCTGGCAAGAACTCCTCCCCTTCTCGATGGCCAGTGATTAACAATCAGATGTATTGTATCTCCGTGAGTAACAAATTCAGTATAAAGTACACTTCTGGAACTAAATTCACCTTTTCCACGAATATCAGGTATCCAGTATTTGTAATCAACAACCTTTACAAGATCCTTTCTATAGATAAGACAGACATCAATTCCACGGGGATCAGGAGACTCCTCATGAATAATACCATAGTTATATTTCGACAGGTAGGTCCTGTTTGTAAGGTCCTCAAGGACTTTCCTGTTTTCAATTTCGCAAAAAGCAACAATGGCTGGGGGCTCCCACTCTCCCGCCGCCACTATTGTCCTGTATACCGAACTGATCTTATTAGTATACCTGGTAAGGTTCCACCTCATCAATCCCCCCGGGAGAAAGTCATTATCGTCCCTGAGGGTATCATCAAAAGTATCGAAGAAGTTTTCCGCATTATAGAACATAATTCTTACAGGCTGATCAGCTTTAACCTGAGCCTCTGAATTGATTGTCAGCCTGATCAGGACTATAATAATGAAAACAGATCTTTCTAAAAAATCAATAAGCATTTATCCACCTGTACCTCCTTGCACTTTCACCAAATTTAACAGCAAGCGATATTTCGTGAGTTCCCATACTCTGTGTTCTGATATCTGTCAGAGTTATATCGAAAGCATAGGCAAAGTAAAATCTGTCAATTTTAATTCCTGCCATAGCAATAATAGCATCACCGGTTCTCCATGATAATCCTGCCCAGTAGTCGCTCTTGTAATATACCCGCGAGGTTAAATCAGCCTGAAACGATTTATTGAACATATCGGATGATTTCAACATAAACGAAGGTTCAAGCATAAACTCGTAGGTGAGCGGAATTTTAACTCCTCCTGTAATGAAATAATGTCCAAGTTCCGATTTTTTGGTACTTGTTCCATCAGCGATCTGTATTGATCCGCGCAGGAGGTTCGACATTGCAAAACCAGCATAATACTTTGGACCCGTAAAACTAACTCCAAAATTAAAGTCGGGAATAAAAACCGATCTGTCAAATGTATTCAGAAGACCGTCATTAGGATCATAGATCAATCCGTTTGTATTTACTGCGAACTGGTAAGCTGTCATAGCAAGTCCAAAAGAAAGGAGTTTATTCTCCTCTCCTCCAAAACTAAGTGGGATGTGATAGGCATAAGCAAGCTGGACACCGGTTCGCTTCATTATGCCATTATTATCATTAAAAACATATCCGCCAAGGCCCACTTTACCTCCCTTCGTTGGTTTTATCAGCTTCTTTCTGACAGAAGTGGATTTAGAAATATAACTGTCCTTAAGTATCCTCGATTGGAAACTGGCAGCGAAAGTGGTAGGTGCCCCTGCCAGTCCAACCCATTGCTCCCTCACGGTTAGGTTTATCGAAGTATAACCATCGCGGCCGGCAAGAGAAGGATTAATCAGAAATCCATTCATAATGTACTGACTATACATCGGTACCTGCTGACCATTGGCACTTGCACATAACAGGCTTAATACCAAAGCTTGTAATATATTCCTTATGAATTTCATATTCAATTTGCTCATAATATGTTATTTTTTACCTGATTATGCTTATAACACCTGACTTTGGATCTGTCCCGTCGTGCAGATATAATATGTAGTGATAGGAATCTGTCGGTAACAATTTGCCATTTGCAGTTCCATCCCATGGATTGGCAGAGATATTCTTTGTTTTGAAAACCAGCTCGCCCCAACGGTTATAAACCAGGACTTCTGCATTCGGGAAAAGGTCGATATTCTTAATCTGCCATGTATCATTAACCAAGTCATCATTTGGTGTTATTATTTCAGGTACTATGATGCAATTCCTTGACCCGGTAACGGTTATACTAATGTCTGCTGATTTTGCACAACCGTTCAAGTCGGTAACAATAACATTGTATGTGCCTGCACCAAGGCTATTTCTGTCCCTGGTCAGAATACCATCGTACCATCTTGTCGTGTATGGTTCTGTGCCACCGCTGATAGTCAGAGTTATACTGCCGTTTTTATCATCCGGACAAGTAACCGGTTCTTCAGTATGAGTAAATGTAAGTTCGTCAGGCTGAGTGATTACAACAGTAACATCCTTAGTACACATTGAAGCATCCCTGACAGTGACAGTATATGAATCTGCCACCAGTCCTGTAAAGCTTCCTGATGACTGGAACTGACCTCCATCAAAGCTATAGACATATGGTGCGGTTCCTCCGGAGCCTTCCACAATGAAAGAACCTGAGGCTGAACCGTTGCAGTTTACATTTGCCTGTGAAGTAATTGCCCCTGCAAGAGTAGCTTCGGGTTGAGCAATAGTCACGGTAATAACTGAAGAACAAAGGTTTGCATCCTGAACAGTTACTTGATAATCGCCGGCAGCCAGTGATCCGAATGTTCCCGATAACTGGTATGGTCCGGTTCCTGTCTTATACATATAGGGTGATGTACCACCGGCGCCTTCAACAGTAAGGCTTCCGGTTGAACTTCCATAACAAAGAACATCTGTATGCGATGTAACTGAACCGGATACTGCATCTGCAGGCTGCGAAATATCTACAGTGATCTCGGTAGCACTGAAAACAGCATCTACCAGTTTTATCGTATAGCTTCCTGCTGCCAGGTTATCAAATATCCCTGATGATTGTGGAGTACCGGAGTCAAGCTGATACAAATATGGAGTTACACCACCACTTCCTGAAACAGTGATACTGCCAGTTGCAGTTCCAAAGCAGGGTGCATCAGTTTTTGACACCAAAGTCAGTACAAGTGAAACATCAGGTTGAGTTATTGTTATATCAACCCCGGAGGTGCAAAGGTTAGCATCCTGAATTGTAACCTGATATACTCCAGAAGCAAGCGAACCAAACACTCCAGACGATTGATAAACGCCTGTGCCAAGTTTATACAGGTAAGGAGCTACTCCACCTGATGCCGAAATTGTTACACTCCCATCATTGTTTCCATGAATTGAAACATCGGTCTGGGAAACAATTGTACCGGTAATAGCCTGAGGCTCAGAAACAGTAACAGGAAGTACAATCTGACAATTATTAACATCTGTTACAGTAACAGAATAGTCGCCAGCGGTTAGCCCTGTCTGATCTTCCAACGCAGGAACAACACCTGTTCCACTCCAGAGGAAAGTATAAGGCTGAGTTCCTCCGGAAACTGATATATCGATAGCCCCGCTTGCCTGTCCATTACAAAGGATATCAGTGGTTGAATAAGTTACCGAGGGACTCTGGTGGAACATTATATTAACATCGTCACTTACTGGAGTGCAGGAGGAATTGCTGATGGTCCACCTCAAGGTGTACAAAACACCAGCAGATCCGGTAAAGGAACTTGCGGGATCAGCAGGATCAGCTAATGAGCCTCCTGTACCAGAAATAATGGTCCACAAACCGGTTCCCGTTGCTGGAGAATTTCCTGTAAGGGTGGTGGTTGTCAATCCGCAAGTTGAATTACCAGTCTGATCAGCCCCGGCATCAGCCGCAGTGAGTGACTGGCTGAATATAACGGTCACGTCAGCTGTTGAGGAAGAGCAAATTCCATTGCTTATCATCCAACGAAGAATATATGTTCCGGTAACATCAGCTGTAAATGTGGAAGTTCCGTCATTCACAGAACTGAAAATTCCGGTGCCTCCGCTAACAATACTCCAGACTCCAGTCCCTGCCAGCGGGATATTGCCTCCGAGCGAACCACTGATCAGAGTCCCACAATAATTAAGAATAGAAGCTGAAACAGTTGATACAGAAGGTATTTCATAGTAGTTAACAGTCATCTGGACTGAAACCGGAGAACATATCCCATTAGTGATTGTCCATTGATAAACATATGTACCATACTCTGAGGCAGTAGCAGTTGATCCTCCGGAAGTATCCAAACTGAATGCAGTGGTCCCCGGGCCAGAGACTTGTGTCCACAAACCACTTCCTGAAGATGGTGTATTTCCACCAAGGGATCCGCTTATAAGTGTCCCGCAGTAATCAAGAGAAGATGAAGCTACAGAAGCAGGAGACGGGTTATCAAAATAGTTAACCGTAACCTGTGCTTTCCCCGGTACACATGCTCCGTTGGTTATGGTCCATTCATATATATAAGTTCCATATTCTGAAGCTGTAGCCGTTGATATTCCGGATGTGGCATTGCTGAATATTGTAGTTCCCGGACCTGAAATCTGAGTCCATAGGCCTGAACCGGAAACAGGAATATTACCTCCCAGTGAGCCAGATACCAGAGTACTGCAGTAATTAAGGAGAGGGTCAGCAATAAATGCGTCGGCTGAATAGTAAAGTTCGACAGTCACCTGGGCTGAGGATACAGGGCAGGGTCCGCCACTGATTTCCCAATTAAAGATATAGGTGCCATAATCCGAAACAGTAACTCCGGAATTGCCTGTTACGTCTGAACTGAATACTGATGTTCCCGGACCAGAAATCTGTGTCCATAAACCAGTAGAAGGTGATGCAGAGTTTCCACCAAGGGAATTAGTTGTCAGAGTTCCACATGTTACTATTTTTGGTGACGCTACTTTTGCAACAGGATAATAATTAACAGACATCTGAGCTGTGCGGGGAGTGCAGCTTCCATTGCTGATGCTCCATTCATAAACATAATTCCCTTCTACGCTGGCTGTGGCTGTTGAACTGCCTGATGATGGATCGCTGAATGTTGTCGTTCCCGGGCCTGAAACCTGACTCCATAATCCAGTACCAACGAGCGGAGTGCTGCCACCGAGTGAATTGCTTGTCAGAGTACCGCAATAGTCGACTGATGCGTTATCAAGAACCGGTGCAGATGGAACATCATAGTAATTAACTGTCATTTCAGCTGTTACAGGGGCACAAGACCCATTTGTAACCGTCCACATATAAACATATGTTCCGTAAGCCGAAGCTGTAGCAGTCGAATTTCCTGAAGCAGGATCGCTGAATATTGTTGTACCCGGGCCTGATACCTGGCTCCATGTACCTATTCCGCTGACAGGAGCATTACCTCCAAGCGACGAACTGGTAAGGGTTCCGCAGAAGTTCAGAGGATCAATATCAACAGTAGCAATTTCAGTATTTGAATTAAAGTTAACAGTTACCTGAGATGAACTTGTGGGACAAGTCCCATTTGAAATGGTCCACTCGAATACATAAGTTCCGGCTATGGTCACAAGGGCAGTTGATGACCCTGAAGAAGGATCACTGAAAGTTGATGTGCCCGGACCTGAAACCTGACGCCATTGGCCTGTACCAATGCCAGGAGTATTTCCCCCAAGATCGCCTGAGACGAGAACTCCGCAATAATTAAGTGGTGAAACGGATATAGCTGAAACAGTTGGAAGATCGGAAAAGATTACAGTAACATCTGCTGTTTGTGGAGCACAATTCCCGCTGGCAATAGACCATCTGTAAACATATATTCCATAGGATGACGCTGTTGCAGCAGAGGAGGCTAAAGCAGGATCGCTGAAAACAGTGCTACCTGGTCCTGAAACCTGACTCCATGAACCAGTTCCTGTTACCGGAATATTTCCTCCCAGGGCATCAGATGTAAATGTTGAACAATAATTCAGGGAACCTGCTGACACCGTCGCAATATCTGAAACAGCACTTATTGTCATGGAAGTTGTGATAGTAACAAGAGGACAACCTCCGGCTGCAGGAATAACACAGGTGATAAGATATGATCCAGGTGTGCTCTCCGAAGGGGTAATATCTCCGCTAACAGGATCGATTGAAAGGCCAGGTGTCGAAGAGAAAACCCCTCCTGCAACGCCTGTTCCTCCTACAGTAACTGACTGTGGATTAGTTTCAGTTACACAATAAGGTGAACCTGTATAAGCTATGGTGGCATTTGGCGCCGTTGTCACAGCAACTGAAACAGAGTTGGTATTGCTGCATCCGGTAACAGAATTTGTCTCAACCAAAGTATATGTTGTATTAATAACAGGCGATACAGTTGGATTTGCTTCAGTTGAAGTAAACCCTGCTGGAACGGATCTCCAGATATAGGTATTTCCTGCTACTGCATCAGATCCCAGAGTGGTTGATGTACCTTTGCAGATTGTTCTGTCAACTCCTGCGACTGCAGCAGGCTGAGCATTAACGGTTATTGCTATCGATCGCGGACCGCTGGTACCGCAATCGTTGGTTGCAGTAACGGAGAGAGTACCACTGGTAGCTGAGGAACTGAAATCGATTGATACAGAATTACCTGACCCCTTAATTGTCTGACCTGTTCCAGAATATGACCAGTTGTATGTATTACCTGCAACAAATGGCACGGTGTAAACATATCCGCCAACACCCTGACAAACCTGAGTTGGTACCGACATATAACCTGAAGGAACAGCTGCTTCAACTGGGAATGAGATCACAACGTCGTCGGATGAGGTACAGGCAACGTTTTTAATCGTCCATCTCAGGGTATAAGATTTTCCAAGGATCCCCGTAAAGTAGGTATTATAAAGTGTATTATTAATGAATGTTCCTCCCGGTCCGCTAACTTTGGTCCATAGTCCCGTAAAGGGCGTCGGGCTGTTTCCGGCAAGATAGAGTCCTGAGACCCCGCAAATCGACCGGTCAGCGCCTGCTGATGAAACAATAGGTACCGCATAGACATTAACACTGCGTCCGTCAACGACACCCGAATTTGAACCATTATTATAGGTAAAACCGGTAAGTTTATAGACACCAGGTATAGGCGTTGGCAGGTTGAAAGGTATAGAGGTCACCGTAAATGTTGGTTGAGCTACTCCATTTATTGTATAATTGAGCGTGTAATCGAGGTTAATATCAAAAAAGGAGGTGAACTTAATCGGAATACCTGCCGTTCCGCATACCGGCTTAGCCGTTGCAAAGGAAGCCCTTGCTTCAGGGATAGTAACCGTAGCGGTTGTAAAGAATTCCGGAGTATCAGAAATACTGACATCACCAATAGTTGCAACACTTCCGGTATTGAGATCTCCTGTGGCAATCGAAGCAAGTTCATTCCAGGCTCCGAGAATAAGGTGTGCGACACGCATGTCTGCAAGTCCATTTGGAACCATTAGCGGGGTGAGATCACTGAAAGGATCCCATCCTATTTTGATTCTGCCTTCTGCAGAAGAGGCATTAACTGCCCAGTATTCTCCTGTATTTGAGGCTTTTAAAGGAGGAACAAGCGATTTGGCTGTCGGATTTGGGATAAAGCACTGTACTGTCCATGGTATGGTACTGCCTGCATAGGATGTCACAGTGAAATCATGACCTCTTAAATATGAGTTTCCTACAGGGAACTTAAAGCTTCCGCCATTAATGATGTATTTGATAAGTGGTCCGTCGACAAAAGATTCATCACTTCCGCCTTCAGGGATGGCAGCAGCTGAGGAGGTACTCATCATGACCAGTTTATTACTGCTGGTGGTGCTGATGACTCCACTGGTAAGAAGCAGCTGGTTATTCACCTCAATGAGAGCATTAGCTCCGATACTCAAACCTGCAGGGTTATCAATTTCAAGGTTATTAAACCTGTTAGAACC
>CAIPJU010000913.1 GCA_903865465.1 uncultured Bacteroidota bacterium | reverse complement strand
TATATTATCCGGCGGTTTTTTTTGCAATGCCGAATGTTATCCGCTCATAGAAAAATTCTTTTATCAAAATTTGCTTCCTGATATTTTATGTTTATTTTTTGAATCGCAAGCATTACGAAAGTAAACGAAATAGAAAGTAAGATAATGACAAGCATTTCTAACAGCAATATTTCCGGTGATTTCCGGCGTGAAAAAATTCTGGAGAATCTGCAGGAAGAGGGTCATGTAAAAGTAAGTGATCCTGGACGTATCTTCAGGGTATCAGAGGTAACGATTCGCCAGGACCTGGAGCGTTTGGACAAGGATGGTTTTATTGTACGTGAGCATGGAGGTGCTTATCTTAAGTCCATCTCATCTCAAGTCCGGTCATTCACCCTTCAGCACCGCGAAAACATGGAGCAAAAAATCCTGATTGGAAAGAAGGCTGCGGAATTTATTCAGGACGGAGATACAATAATTCTCGATTCAGGAACTACAATTACAGAACTGGCAAAGAACCTGATAAACCGGAAGGAGCTTACAGTTATTACCAATGCTCTCAATATAGCAATGATGTTAGGAGGCGAGTCGTCATTGAATGTGATTATGACAGGGGGTGAATTTAAAGCACCTACTTTATCACTGACAGGCGAAAAAGCTGCGGCTTTTTTCAGCAACCTTCATGTGGATAAACTATTTCTGGCTACTGCCGGAATATTTCTCAAGGCAGGTTTAACCTATCCCAGTATCAGCGACCTGGTTGTAAAAAAGGCAATGATTGATGCTGCGGATACGGTTTACCTGCTTGCAGATAGTTCAAAAATTGATAAAAGTTCCCTGGCCAGCCTGGGCGCCTTATCTCTGGTTGATTATCTGATAACCGATAGAGGCTTACAGGATAAGCACCGGCAGTGGTTTAAAGATCACGACATTGAATATATTATAGCCGAGTAGCTGTTAACTGAATCATTATGAAAGGTACAGACTACATCTTATCAATCGATCACAGTACATCTGCGACCAAGGTGATGATCTTTGATATAGGTGCTCATTTTGTCGACAGGCTTAGCTTACCTCACCCCAGTACTATCCTAAACCGGGATTTGCAGAACACGATCCTGAGGAGATTTATAATAACACCCTTTCCGGAATTAAAGAAATACTAAGGAAGACAAATATATACTTAGCCTCCCTGGCCTGCCTGTCGATTACTAACCAGCGTGAAACTTCATTGATCTGGGTCCATCAGGCAAGAGCAACTATTACCGGAATGAGCCGTGTGGATTGAAGGTGGAACTATTTATTCCGATGGAGACCCGGGGTTAAAGCAAAACCAGGTTTTACGAGAAAGATATGATTGGGTTCCTCAGGAAATATCATGATTCCCTGATTGAAGAGCTCGGCCTTTTCTTAAGCTTTTGTCTATCAGAGTGCAAAATTGTTCTTTGTGGTCAGGTCGAGAATCATTATAAACTGAACTTTATTATAAACTATCCGAAGTTTCCTTATCACCTGGTGATTTTGCAAGAGGAGATAGAAAGATTTGCAATAGCCTTAATGGAGAAATTTGAGCAGAACAGGATTGTTGTGGAATTCACCGTAGAGACTGTGTTGTTTGAAAAAATTGAGAATATTGACCCCGGGATTAAACAATTGAAAAAGTAAAAAACGTTTGTCGGTTTCGAGCAAAATGATATAAAAGGTCTTTTGTTGAATTCGTTTGCACGTAATATTAGTAGTCCTTCAAATTGGATTAAATTCGTTATACCTACCTACCAATTACCTCGCTTTTTCATTTCCTCAACAAATAAATACTAATTCCCGGATAAAATGCACCGCTATAGTTCTTCTTTAAAGCTAAAGTACTTATCAAGCTTAAGATCCTCTGCCTGCTTTGAAAAGTCCATGAATGCTTTTCTGTGACTTTCATTTGAGGTGAAAAGCTTTTTTGAATTGGTTTTCCTGGCTTTGAAAATAAAATCGAGCTGAACCTGTTCTTGAATAAAAAGGTGCCATCCTACTTATTCGATTAAAGTGTATATTTGTTTACATGCCCGTTGTTTAGAGTGGGAAATTGCTAATGCTTTATATTTCCTGGTGATTGAATAACAGGGTGCATTTCATTGGCATTATTGTTAAAATAGCTCTATAACCATCTCTTTAATCTACTAATCGGTTTATTATCTAAAAATGAAAGTAAAAATCATCAGGGCATTTACCTTAATTATTGTTTGTATTGCTGTAATGGCTTTCATATCGGACAGTGAGGTTGCAAAAAAGCCAATTTATCTAAATACCTCTTATTCATTTGAGGAGAGGGCAGCCGACCTGGTTTCAAGATTCACAATTGAAGAGAAGCAGAGTCTGCTTGGAAATACGATGGCAGCCGTCCCGCGCCTTGGGCTTAATACTTACTTTGTGTGGGGTGAAGCTCTTCACGGAGTCGTTCCAATGTTCAATCCCCACGGTGGGCCCGCAACATCCTTCCCCAGTAGCTTATCCCTCGGATCAGCCTGGGATCCCTCACTCATGGAAAAGGAGACTTCTGTGATCTCAGATGAAGCACGCGGATTTAATTCCCCGGTAATTGCAAACCTCACTTTCTGGTCTCCTGTGGTAGAACCTGCAAGGGATCCACGATGGGGAAGGACAGGAGAGACTTTCGGAGAAGATCCTTTCCTGATTTCGCAGATTGGCGGTGGTTTTGTGCGAGGCATGATGGGCACTGACTCCGTATATTTAAAGGCTGTTCCCTGTGGTAAACATTTTTTCGCCAACAATAGTGAGTTCAACCGGCATATCAGCAGCTCGGAAATGGACGCAAGGGATATGAGGGAATATTATCTTTCACAATACAGAAAACTTATTGAGAAAGACAAACTTCCCAGTATAATGACCAGCTACAATTCTGTTAACGGTATTCCTGTGTCGGCGAACAAAGATCTTGTTGATAAAATTGCGAGAAAAACATATGGACTAAAAGGTTATATTACAGGAGACTGCGGAGCAATTCAGGATATTAATTCAGGTCATTTCTATGTCAAAACAAATGCCGAAGCCACAGCCCTGGGCTTAAAAACAGGAGTCGACTCCGACTGCGGAAGTGTTTACCAGACCTGCGCCATCGATGCCCTGAACAAGGGTTTGATAACTGAAGCAGATATTGACCTTGCCCTTGTTAATATGTTCACGATAAGAATGAGACTTGGAGAATTTGATCCGCCCTCAAAAGTTCCCTATTCTAAAATTGATAAAGCCAACATAAACTCTCCGGAACATGTTGCCTTTGCAGCGGAAGCCGCAAAGAAAACTCCTGTTCTTTTGAAGAATGACCTTAAGAAGAATTCCGGCAAAAAGATTCTTCCCCTCAATGCCTCTGCCTTAAAAAAGATTGCACTTATTGGTCCCCAGAGTGACAAAGTGGAACTTGGACCTTACTCGGGAATTCCTCTTGAGGCAAATAAGGTCACTCCTTTTGCAGGGATAAAAAAGCTTCTCTCAGCAAAAGGATCAAAAGCCGAAGTTGTAAGTTTAGCAGGCGCAAACACGGTAAGCACAAGTAACCTGTTTAACGTTTACTCGTTTGACATCGTCAGGAAAGACGGATCTGCTGTGAAATACGACGCTGCAAAGTTTGCAGAATCATCAAAAGGTATTGTATTTGGTTCAGGTATACTGCCTGTTAAGGCCGTAAAGAACATCTCCAACGGGAGCTGGACTTCATACAAAGATGTTGATGTCACCGATATTGAAAGCTTCAATCTCTATTTTTCAATACCGGGCGACGGAGGCTCAATTGAAGTTCATGCCGGTTCACAGACAGGAACAGTGCTTGCAACAATTGATGGCAGGGGAAAACAGGGCATGTACAGCGCCTTCATGCCGGCCAATATTAATGCAAAAGCCAACAAAACATCAGTTTCAGGAAGTCAGACAATATATCTTGTTTATAAGGCGCCTGAAAAACCAGCTATTGATAAAGCAACCCTTGACCTGGCGGCTTCGTCGGATGTTGTTGTCCTGTTTGTAGGAACCGATGACAGGACAGCCAGCGAAGAAGCTGACAGACTCACCCTGGTATTGCCTGGTAATCAATATGAACTTATCAATGCCTTGGCAGCCGTTAATCCGAATACTATCGTGGTCATGCAGACACTTGGCATGGTAGAGGTTGATCAGTTTAAGGATAATCCCAATGTTGCGGGGATAATCTGGAGTGGTTTCAATGGCCAGGCACAGGGAACCGCAATAGCCAGTATTCTCTTTGGAGATGCAAACCCTGGGGGAAAGCTTAATGCTACCTGGTTTAAATCGGTTAATGATCTTCCTCCTTTAACCGACTATAGCCTTCGGGGTCGAGCAGATAAGAATGGCCGTACATATTGGTATTTCAACAAGGAAGTCTCTTATGAATTCGGATATGGGCTTTCATAATCCAGCTTTGAATACAGTAATTTTAAAATCAGCAGGAAGATTATTACCCCAAATGACAAGATTACCATCACTGCTGATATTAAGAACAGTGGAATTGTGGCAGGGGATGAGATTGTTCAAATATATCTCAAAACACCCGATAGCAAGGCCTCGCTTCAGAGGCCGATAAAGAGGCTGAAAGGCTTCCAGAGGCTGACTATCCCTGCGGGCCAGACAAAAACGGTATCGATCGGAATCGACTGTTCAGACCTTTGGTTCTGGGACGCTGAAAAAGAACGGATAACTTTTGATCAGGGTAAATATATTTTTGAAATAGCTGCCTCGTCAAAAAAGATAAAGGGTCAGGTGGAAGCTGAAATGAATGGTATCTTCAAACCTGTTCTTCAGACCCTTGTGGCAGAATGCGGAAAGGTCGTTCTGAATCCTGGCAATAAAGTACAGACCAGTGTAACTGCATCACTGTCGGACGACAGTTTTTTTGATATCACGAATGCAAAAGTAATCTACAAAAGCAGCAATCCCACAGTAGCAAGTGTTGATGCAAAGGGCATGGTAACGGCAATAGGACCGGGTGTTGCAACAATTGCTGCTGAGGTTACAATAGATGGTACCACAAAGACTGGCAGCTATCCGCTAAAGGTAATGGCCGATCTTACTCTCGGCAGTATAAGCAAAGATGGTCAGCCGATTGCAAATTTTAAACCTGATAACCACTCTTACAGCTATTTGATAAAAGATGTTTCCGCAAAAATTCCGGTAATAAGTGCAAGGTCTTCTGTTGAAGGGATAAAAATCAATGTCACGCAGGCCTCTTCTTTGCCTGGAACAGCCTTGATAAGCCTTTCCGACGATATTTCGGGCCAGTCAGGAAGTTATACTGTTAATTTTGGGACCAGCTCCTATAGTGATGAATTCGAGACTTCTTCACTGAATGAACATTGGACCTGGTTAAGAGAGAACAAGGACAACTGGACTCTTTCTGAATCTCCAGGCAAAATGATACTTACCGCTGGCAAGGGCGATTTAAAGGGTTCCCGGAACAACGCAAGCAACATCCTGTTACAGAGTGCCAATACCGATTGGTCAATAGAATCCAAAATGGAGTTTTCGAAGAGACCCGAAGCTCCTGATCAGCAGGGAGGACTTATTGCCTATCAGGATGATGACAACTATGTGAAGCTTGTTTATATAAATTCAAGCAAAGGATTCATGGGGAGTGATGGATATTTTGAACTTCTTGTCGAAAGAGAGGGTGCCCAGTATTCTGCCGCAAATATATTGACAGCCGGAATCATTCCTGCTGACCGCACCCTTACCTTTAAACTTGAGAAGACCGGAAGCAGGTATAAAGCCTACTATTCAACCGGAGGGAAAGATTTTGAATTTCTGGGATCTACCGATGTAGTATTACGTGATGTCAGCGCCGGTTTGATAACATGTGGAGGCGGAGCTGCTCCGGAAGGAGACCTGGTTGCCGGTATGATGGGTATCAGGTCAGGCAGTGAGGAGAAACCCCTGCGCATTAAGATTGATAATTTTAGGATTGTGAACGCAGGTAATTAATATTAACGGGTAAATGGTTCAGGGCTTGTATAAGATAAATTTACTTCTTTTACAGCCCCTTATCTTTTAGGCTGAAGATGGGGGTGTCCTGATTCATTTTCACGTGCTTCATTTTTATAATTCGCGAAAGGATGATTTATCTGTTAAATACTACAGCTACCCGATTGCTTATTGGATGGTTAATATTTTTCTTCACAATTGAAGAGCCATTTTTCGCAAAAGCCGAGGCACCAGTATGCGAATATGATCTGCAGCCGACAGCAGTTGATTCAACAGCCGTCGGGTACAAGGCTGTTATATCCTGCAAGGGGAAATTTCTTGCAGTTGGAACAGGAGGGAGGATTGATTATATAAACACTTCCGGGGACAAAAATCCAGTAATCGCCGCAACAAGGAACAATCTGAATTGCATTATTGGTACCGGTAATATTTTAGTCGCAGCAGGCGACAATGGAACCATCCTCATCTCTTCTGAAGGACAGCTATTTACGAAAAAGGATAGCGGTACGGATAAAAATATCAATGGAATAGCCTTTAAAGATGATGTTTTCATCGCCGGCGCTGACCATGGTACGATCCTTATTTCAAAAAAGGGACAGTCATGGAGCAGTAGGCATCTTGAAGTAAATGGTAATATTTTGTCAGTGGCGGCAAATGATTCCTACTTTATCGGCATTACCGACAAAGGTGAAATTATCAGGTCAAATGATGGCTTGAATTGGGAGATTACCGACTTCAACAAGGTCTATTCAGGTTATTATAATCCGTGTAAATTCAGAAAGGTTATTATAGGCAGGAGTCTGATCTCAATCATCGGAAAGCATGATGATGGTTCACCTGCAGTATTGTTCTCAACACTGGGGAAGGTCTGGTCAGAAAGAGCCCTGAACTATTATGACGAACAGGGGACGATCAGGTTTCTGAAAAATAATCTCAATGATATAACATATGATGCAACAAGGGATCAGTTTTTCGTGGCCTGTGATAGAGGAGAGATCTTCAGTCTGCCTTCCTGCTCAAAATGCAGCAAGTCTGTAATTGTTTCAGATTGCAATTTTCACTCCGTTATTTTTAAAGATAACTACCTGGCAGCCGTTGGCGATGGATTTTCAGTCACTATCCTAAAGCTCTGATATCACTTTATCTTTTGACTCTTAACTCCGGTTTTGGTCATGATAACCGGTTTTATCATTCCTTTTGTATCGAACTCCATTCGATCGATACATACCTCCCTTGAGTTCCTGTCGGTTTCATTGAGGGGACGCCGGTGATAGACGATATAATAATCATCAGTTCCAGGGACATGGATTACTGAATGATGGCCTGCACCCCTTGCTATGGTACTATCCTGCTCAAGGATCTTGCCGACTCTCTTAAAGGGTCCGAAGGGTGAATCGGAAACTGCATAGGCGACACAGTAGTCGGGACCCGTCCAGCCACCCTCCGACCACATGAAATAGTATTTTCCCTCCCTGATGAACATAAACGGGCCCTCCACATATCCGCCTGGTGTTATCTCTCTAAATAAGGTGCCGTCGGGCAATGGTTCTATTCCTGTTAAATCATCCTTTAACTTAACGATATTACAGTGTTTCCATCCGCCATAGATGAGATAGTATTTCCCGTCGCTATCCCTGAATGCGAACTGGTCGATTGGCTGTGCCCCGTTATAGAATTTACTGATAAGAGGCTTCCCAAGATAATCCCTGTAAGGTCCGCCCGGAAGATCCGATACTGCAACTCCTATTCCTCCGGCAGCGTCATTATTCTGGATGTCGTTTGCGCCGAAGAAAAAGAAGTATTTCCCATTCTTCTCAATTACCGAAGGAGCCCACATCGCCCTTTTTGCCCATTTAACTGCTGATGTATCCAGAATACTTTCGTGTTTGGTCCATTTTACCAAATCATCTGAAGAGAAGGCATCGAAGAATACCTGTTTGTCGTAGGCCGCCGAATAGGTAGGAAAGATCCAGAATGTATGGC
>CAIPJU010000912.1 GCA_903865465.1 uncultured Bacteroidota bacterium | reverse complement strand
CCCTGATATAAAGCTCATTGCCGGTTGTCGATACTGCTGCAGTTACAATAAGGTACTTTCCGTCTTCAGTGACTGATCCTCCAACATAACGTCTTGCAATATCGTCGCCGAAAATAACTTTGTCTTCCGACTGCTTTGTCCCGATCTTATGATAGAAAAGCCTGTGATGATCGGTTTTAGCTGTGAGCTGACTTCCTTTTGGTTTTTCGTAGGTGGAATAGAAGATGCCATCATTGCCTTTCCACGCGAGACCGCTGAATTTTATATCTTTAAGAGTGTCACCTATTATTGTTTTTGATGCAGCCTCCATGATGATGACTTTCCTCCAGTCAGAACCTCCTTCAGAGATACCGTAGGCAAGACGGCTTCCGTCAATAGTAAATCCCATTTCACTGAGTGAAGTAGTTCCGTCAGCTGAGAATTTGTTGGGATCAAGAAAGACCTCCGGTTCACCCTTATCTTTCTGCCTGTAAAGAATATACTGGTTCTGCAAACCGTCATTCTTGGAGAAATAAACGTATTCACCTTCCCTGAAAGGAGCGGTAAACTTTTCATAATTCCATATTTTAGAGAGGCGCGACTTAATCTCCTCCCTGTAAGGGATCTTTTCGAGGTAACCAAATGTTACTTTATTCTGTTCCTTAACCCAGGAGGTGGTTTCCAGTGACCTGTCATCCTCAAGCCAGCGATATGGATCGGCGACCTTTGTACCAAAGTATGAATCTTCCACATCATCCTTTCGTGTAACCGGATATTCTAACTTATTCTTCATTGTGCGGTTGCAAGATGTTATTACGGTAATTGTAAGTAATACCAAAAGTGTTTTCTTCATGATAGAATGAAAATTATTCTTAAAATAAACTTTTTATATAACTCAATATTCTGAGGTTTGTTCAGTTTAGAGCGACAAACCGCCTCAATTGTTTTATTAAATCGGGTAAATGTAATTAATTTACTCAAGGCGATGGCTGATATTTACAAAAGTTAATATTCTGGCCTGAGCGGCAACTCCATAATTTGATTACGAATCCAAAATAACAGCCTTTTTGAAAACAAGGAATCTAAACGGGTCTGGTTGCTCTGAACTACTAAAATTTATCTTCTCCGTTGGGAAAAATATTCATTTTGAAAAGCAATAACGAAATCTTTATTAAGCAGTTTCTCAGAATGTTTTAGTGGTACAAATATTAAGTTCTTTCATAATAATTTAGCTATTTTTAATATATTAGCAAATAGTTATTAAAATATTAATTAGGATGATTTCTAACTCTCTTTTTTGCTTGTTTGCAGAAGAGGGTTTCTAAAATTCAAGGATTAGGGAGCCATTTTCATTCGATTCATTTATTAATTTGCTTAGGATGATGAAAGAAAATAAAGACCAGGCTATGAATAAATTGCTGCCTAAAACGCCCACTGGAATTACTGGTTTGGACGAAATTACGAGCGGGGGATTGCCAAAGGGCCGCCCTACCCTTGTATGTGGAAATGCCGGTTGCGGAAAGACCCTTCTGGCAATGGAATTCCTTGTTAGAGGAGCTATGCAGTTCAATGAACCTGGAGTATTTATGTCATTTGAGGAGACTGAGAAGGAACTTGCAGAAAATGTCGCTTCATTGGGGTTTGATCTCAATGACCTTGCAACTCGTAATAAATTTCTCTTCGACCATGTTCATATCGAGCGGTCCGAAATTGAAGAGACTGGAGAATACGACCTCGAAGGCTTATTCATAAGGCTCAATTATGCTATTGACAAAATCGGCGCAAAGAGAGTCGTTCTTGACACAGTCGAATCCCTTTTTTCCGGATTACCGAATTCCATGATCCTTAGATCAGAGCTTCGCCGCCTTTTCCGATGGCTAAAGGATAAAGGTGTTACCACAATCATCACCGGAGAGAGAGGAGAAGAAACGCTTACACGCGAGGGCATGGAAGAGTATGTTTCTGATTGTGTTATACTCCTCGATCATCGTATAAATGAACAGACCTCTACCCGCAGGCTGAGGATTGTAAAATACAGGGGCTCAATGCACGGCACCAATGAATATCCTTTCCTTATTGAGGATAACGGTTTCTCTGTTCTGCCCATAACTTCTGTAGGTCTTAACCATGAGGTTACCTATGAGAGAGTTTCAAGCGGAATACCCAGAATTGATACCATGCTGGGCGGCAAAGGTTTTTTCAAGGGCAGCAGTATACTGATCTCGGGAACTGCCGGAACCGGGAAAAGCAGTCTCTCCGCCCATTTTACTGAGGCTGCATGCAAACGAGGGGATCGAGTGCTCTATTTTGCCCTCGAAGAATCTCCTTCACAGATCTTGAGAAATATGAGTTCGATAGGCATAAATATGGAGCAGTTTGTAAATAAGGGGCTACTTTTTTTTCATTCCAAACGTCCTACAT
>CAIPJU010000911.1 GCA_903865465.1 uncultured Bacteroidota bacterium | reverse complement strand
CCTGCATCAGGGCCTCAATAGCGTAGGTATCGAGAGCTCCTGCAAATCGCTCATTTTCACTTTTATATCCTTTGATAACAGGAAGAGCCATTGAGCTTTCGGCAAAGCCTGCATATACGTTTATCATTTTTTCAGTCTCTTCCACAGCTTCCTCCCTGGTAGCATGGGCGGTATGTCCTTCCTGCCAGAGAAATTCTGTCGTTCTTAAAAAGAGACGTGTACGCATTTCCCACCTTACCACATTTGCCCATTGATTTATAAGGATGGGCAGATCTCTGTAGGAGTGAATCCAGTTCTTGTAGGAATTCCATATAATTGTTTCAGAAGTAGGACGAATTATTAACTCTTCCTCAAGCTTAGCTGACGGGTCGACAACAACGCCTTTACCATTCTCATCATTTTTAAGCCGGTAATGTGTTACAACAGCACATTCTTTAGCGAATCCGTCAACATGAGCAGCCTCCTTGCTGAAAAAAGATTTTGGGATGAATAATGGAAAATATGCATTCACATGTCCTGTTGCTTTGAACAGCCTGTCAAGTTCGGCCTGTATCTTTTCCCAGATGGCATAACCATAGGGTTTAATAATCATACAACCTCTTACAGCAGAGTTTTCAGCCATATCAGCCTTGATTACCAGGTCGTTGTACCATTGTGCATAATTTTCATCCCTGTTTGTTAAGAACTTTGCCATTCTTTGGTATAGTATTTGTTTGTACTTTTATCAGATATCAGATCGCGCAAAAATAATTAAAAACTTCAGTTATTTTATAAAAAGAAACAGAGGTCGCCATGAAAACAAGATACATAGGATTTATAGCAGGAATGATGCTTTTATCAACATCAGTCAGGGCACAGAATGGAGATGACCGTGACTTCAGAGATGACAATCCCAGGATGGAGGTAAATAATTACTATTATGATAATGATTATTATTTCTCATCCAGGATAAGAAGGTTCCACAGGTCATATTCAGCTTTTAACTACTATTCGCCATTATTTACCGATTTATACTGGTATGATTACACCCCATTTACGTGGGGAATAAACATCTACGGCGGAATGGGCCCTGGTTTTGGATATTCGGCAGGAATGGGTTATAATTATGGCAACCCATGGTACGATCCCTACGGGTCGAATTTTTATAACGGAGGCTTTTACTCTGGTTATTATGGCTGGCGCTCACCAGGCCTTATAAATATTTGGATAGGATCGCGTTGGGGCCGCAACTATTATGCCTGGAACCGACCATTTCACAGTTATTATAATGACCGGTTTCATTCCGGATCCAGATATTATGGTAATGATAATACACCATCGAGAAGAAATGCTGATTATCGGACTGCATCCCGCCGCGAAGAGAATCCTGGTTATTCCAGCCGTGAAGCTTTACCTCGAAATTCCCGTCGCGAGGTCGTGTCTGATAATTCTTATCGTGGAGTTTCTTCTGACAGGAGGGGGGATGAGAGGCCAGCCAACAGGGCAACTCAGAGAGAGCCCGAAAGAAAAATTATTTCAAATGATACCCCTTCAGGGAACATTCCTGCCAGCAGGGAAGAGCGCAGGGTAGAAGTGAACCGTCAGCCTGCAGTGAGTGCACCGCGCATAGAACAGAGGGCTGAAAGACGATCAGAGCCCGTGCGTCAGCCTCAGGTGCGTGCAGAAAGAAGAAGCACTCCTGAACGTGAAGTCCGCAAAAGTGAGTCAAAAAAAGCTTCCTCTGTCAGTCAGAAAGGGGAACGGAGAAGGTAGATTACAGTTTTTCCTGCTAATTGGGGAAAGTAAAAGCTTAAATATCGTGAATCACTGATAACTTAATTAAAAAAATTGTTTCTTTGGTACAATATTTGCAACTTAATATGATAAAATAAGGGAGATCCCAATATGAAAACATTACCGTACATATCAGTTTTTATAATTCTCACCCTGGGCTCATGCAGTTCGGCTCTTTATACCGCAACTGAAAATGACGACCTCTATTATTCTTCCTCTGACAAAACTGTTGCAAAAGCCAATAATCCGACTAATGCACAGATCCCGGGAAGTGATCAGAAACAGGGTGAATATTATGATAATATCTATGCATCAGATACACTGTTCGCAGATCAGTATTCCGATGATGTGGATATTGATAATCAGATAGCTGAAAATCGTACTGGAAGCCCATACCAGTATTATGACGATTATTCCTATGCCGACAGGCTGAGAAGATTCCAGGGCAACTATTTTGATCCTTATTGGAGAGACCAGTCATATTTCGGATATTCTCCGTTCGGTTATAACTTTGGTTACGGAGGATTTCCATCCTATGGTTTTGGTTCATACGGAATGAATCCATTTTATGGCGGAATGTATGGTGATTATTATGGATACTATCCCGGTTACTACGGTGGTTACTATGGAGGTTTATATGGTTACTATGGAGGTTACTATGGAGGTTATTATGGTAATTACGGTTATTATGGTAATTCAGGATTTTATGGAGGTGATGTCAAAAATGCCGTTGCCTATGGCAGGCGTGAGAGACCCAGCACTATGTCATCAAGATGGAATAGTGCCAACTCCGTAGGTGGCGTAACAGGCAGGGTGAATAACCCGGGTAATAATGCTGCATACAATAACCGGAGAACACAGGTAAATGCTTCAGCAGGTCAGTCAGCCATATCGCAGACAAGAAGGACCGATAATGCCATGTTGCAGTCGAGGTCAGCAGCATCCAACAGGTCTCCTGTTTCCAGACCTGAATACAGCAGTACCAACAGGACTTATACTCCCAGTTACAGCAGCCCAAGGATGAGTACCAGGCCTTCATATAACAACAGCAGAAGTTCTGAAGGAACCAGTAGTGCACCGGCAAGGAGCAGGTTCGACAACAGTAGTAACCGTGTCTATAGTAATCCGGTAAGAACCCCATCACAGAATACCTATCAGAATCGTGAAGGGGTAAGAACCGCACCACAGAGCGGAGGATTTGAAAGAAGATCAGCAGCTCCTTCTTATAATTCAGGACAGTATTCAGTGCCATCGAGACGAAGTTCAGAGAGTAGTTCCAGCTATTCAGGCTCGTCAAATTCTAACTCAGCAGGACGCTCTTCATATAGTGGTTCCTCAGGTTCAGTATCAAGTGGTTCCTACTCATCAGGTTCATCCAGTTCATCAAGTTCATCCGGGTCGTCTGGTTCATCTCATTCATCATCGGGATCATCGGGCCGCAGATAATTTGCTGGAACAACGTGATCTTCAATAATAACCATTCTTAAAAGAAGGGAATGCTGGTATAGTTTTATCTAAAATCTAACGAAATGAAAAGGCTTATCTTTATATTAATGGCAGGTTTATCTCTTCTCCAGGGAACGTTTGCCCAAACTATCGATGACGCTCTGAGATACTCACAGGTTTTCTACGGAGGTACTGCAAGGTTCTCCTCAATGGGAGGCGCATTTACAGCCCTCGGAGGAGATATGTCATCACTAAGTCAGAACCCTGCGGGCCTGGGTGTATTCCGCTCATCCGAAATAACTTTGTCACCACAACTTTTCCATAACAGTACTACAGCAGGTTTTAATGGGACCAGCTCTCAGGATTATCTCTACAACTTTAACCTCAGCCAGGCCGGAATTGTAACCGGACTTATTTCAAAAGGAGATGAATCAGGACTCATTTCCCTCAATTTTGGTTACTCATTTAATAAAACGAATAATTTCCACCAGACGGTCAGGATACAGGGCGTTAATAATTCAAGTTCAATGGCCGACTATTGGGCATCTATAGGGGAGGGTACCAATTATAAGGACCTGTCCGGTGGTTCGGGAATCGCTTATGATACATGGATAATTGATACTTTAAGAGGTGCCGCTTCCAAAGCATATGGAACCGTATATTCTAATTATGGTGATAATCCTCCATCGAGGTACGGACAGTCAGTACGAAGATTACTTTCAAATGACGGCTATACAGGAGAACATGCATTTTCAATCGGTGGAAATTATGCAAATAAAATCTTCTTCGGTGCAACTCTTGGAATCTCACGTCTTAAATATTCAAGCCATTATGAACATATGGAATCAACTGATGCATCCCTTCCATCAATGTTCAAGGACTTTACCTATATCGACCACTACGAAGATACAGGAACCGGATATACCCTTAAAGTAGGTGCTATATTCAAACCGGTTGATTTCATTCGAATTGGTGTCGCATTTCATTCACCTACGTGGTATCATATAAGTGAGTACTTCTATGAAGATATTACATCCCACTTTACTGATGGTACGAAATATGAATCGGGTAATGACCCTCTCAGGTACAATTTTGCTTTAACAACACCATTCAGACTACTGGGCGGAGTTGCTGTTCAGATACAGAAAATAGGTCTAATAAGTGCTGATTATGAATTCGTTGATTACAGCACGGCAAAGTTCTCTCAAACAGGTGATCATTATGACTATACCAATAAAAATTCTCAGATAAAAGATGGTCTAAGACCGACAAGTAATTTTCGTCTGGGAGGTGAACTGAGGCTTAATAAGCTTTATCTGAGAACAGGCTATGGATATTATGGCAAAGCTTTCAGATCGGGTGATAATAATGATAACCTCGATTACAGGACCTTATCATTTGGAGCTGGCTTCAGAGAGCAGAATATCTCAATTGATCTTGGCTTTACGAACTATAAATATTCACAATCGTATTTCCTGTATCCTCTGCCCAACAGCTTTGATCCTGCTCTGGCAAGCCTGAATACCGTGAATAACATGTTTACGGTAACTGTAGGCTATAAATTCAACTAAGACATTTAACTTAATACAAAGGGCTGTCATTATATGGCAGCCTTTTTTTGTTTCATTCTAATGAAAAAGTATTTTAATATCTTCTCTGTGAATCAGTTACATATACGTCTGGCTACAGGTAATTGATGGCATCAGGACCTGTATTGAATATCAGGTCAAGAATGCTGATTCTTGGATCGATCTGATTCCCTGTTTCAAAGACCCTCATATATTCTTTAGTTCTATATGAGGTTGATATTTTTGGAGATAGAGTATATCTGAAGTCGTATTCCTGTTCCCCGGGAGATATAAAGGATCCTGTTAAGGATGGGTATTCTTTGATTTTAAGAATATCGCAAACGGCTATCAGCAATTCCGAATTAAGGTCAAGTAGAAAAATATGGTTCTTTTTAATGATTTTTTCTATTACCTCAAAATAGAATTCGAAAAATGGTGAGGACCGATATGATGCTGTCAACGACCCCAGATGAACCTGCTGCCATCTTTTTGTATAATCTATCCGAATATCCTTTATGGGAGTATTGTGCCGGCTTCCTTCAAAAACCGGTACTGTGAGAAGTTGCACTCCATGAGCTGAGAGCAGGTAGGTACGGTTCCTGTAGGTCTGTTTATGAAAAGTCTCCCACCCTTCAATTACTATGTCATCAGAATTTATGAAGAGGGCAAAGTACCCGGAAGGCGGAAGATAGGCTGTTGAAAGGAGAATTACACCTGACATGGGATCTCATTTCATCCTGTTTATCATGCTTGCAGAAAAGCCTGCTCCAAAACCATTATCAATATTTACGACTGTTACTCCCGAGGAGCAGCTGGTAAGCATTGCAAGCAGAGCGGAGATTCCGCCAAAATTAGCTCCATATCCTACACTCGTTGGCACTGCTATTACAGGAATATCGACAAGTCCACCTACAACACTTGCAAGGGCACCCTCCATTCCGGCAATAACAATAATAACCCTGCAGCTCCTTATTTCAGGCAGCTTATCCACAAGCCTGTGAATACCGGCCACACCGGCGTCATAGATTCTGACTACATTGTTGCCAAGTAATTCGGCTGTCACAGCTGCCTCTTCGGCTACAGGGATATCGGAAGTTCCTGCTGTTATGATTGCTATCCTGGAGGCAGGTCGTTCCGCATTTTTCTTTTGAAGGGAAATGATCCTGGCTTCAGGGTAATATATAGCATCTGGTACAGCACTTTTTACTGCCTCATACATCTCACTGTTTGCCCTGGTTCCCATGATGTTATTTTCACTTTCCAACATCGCATGGAAAATATCTCTCACCTGGGTAACTGTTTTCCCAGCGCAATAAATTATTTCAGGATACCCGGTACGGATTTCGCGATGGTTGTCAATCCTGGCGAAACCAAGATCAGTATATGGAAAGTTCTTCAGTTGGTTCAGAGCTTTTTCAATACTCTTCTCACCATCCCTGACTTCAATCAGCAGCTTTTCAACCTCTGTTATATTCATTCTGTCATATTTTCCGGATCAGAACTACCTGTTCTGTAACCTTGCAGGTCCAAAGTTACAAACCTGAATCCGGTTTTCTTAAGGTTTGTGATAATTTGTTCTCTGGCGGGACTACGTATTATTTTTTCAAGATATCCGGGGAGGCACTCAATCCTTGCTAAATCACCATGTATCCTTACTCTGGTTCCAGGATATCCCATCTCAAACAGGATTTCTTCAGCCTTTTCGATCATTCGGAGCATCTCGACTGTTACAACGGTATTATAAGGGATTCGTGTCAGCAGGCAGGCCATGGCAGGTTTATCCCATAAGTCCAAACCTTCAGTTTTTGATAATTCCCTGATCTCACTTTTTGTTAACCCAGCTTCCATGAGCGGACTTCTTATTCCCATTTCTGTAAGTGCTTTTAGACCAGGCCTGAATTCCCCGCTGTCGTCTGCATTGCTGCCGTCGATTACATGTCGGAAATTATTCTCTTGCGCATAATTTAGCAATTCAGTGAAGATGGTCTTTTTGCAAAAGTAACAACGCTGTTCAGTATTATTTCTTACTGTATCAGGAAATTCGAGGTCAATAATTTCATGACGGATTCCATATTTTTTTGCAAACACTACCGATTCTTCAATCTCACGAGCAGGAATATATGGAGTTCGGATTGTTAATGCGATGATTCCCTTTTTCTTAACCCTGTGAGCCCTGTAGAGAAGGAGGGAGCTGTCTACGCCTCCTGAAAATGCAACAGCATATGATTCAAGATCTTTAAGAATTATGTCGAGTTTTATTAATTTATTTTGCGGCATCTGAAGTTAATTTTTTTCCACTAGTTATATTTCAGACAATCGACCTGAAATAAAAACTTGTTAAGATTAAAAAGATTATTAACGGAGCTCCAGACTATTAAATTGAGTTATTGAGCAGTTTATTGACATGTCTGAAGACTTCTTTGAGAGGGATTCCTGTATCGGCAGCTATCTTCCTGCAATCATCAAATTCAGGTTTGGACGAAACCTCTTTCCCTTCATGGTACGACCTTTTTATGGTTACCTTGCCCAGATAAGTGTCAAGAAGTTCAAATTCTCTTTTCAGCGTGTCTTTTTTAAAGGGAAAAGTTCTGATCCCTAAAGTAGTTGACTCTGTAAAGATTATTTTTTTGACACTGTCAGCAAGATTGTTTTCACATATAATATTAAGCTGAATTGCAGGTCTGCCTTTTTTCATTATAATATTCGACAGAAATACATCAGAGGCACCTGTGGTAAAAAGTTTTTCAGACAGATAATCAAAAATCTCAGGATTCATATCATCAATATTGCACTCAATTTTAAGTGCATCGTGTCCGGACCCATTTGAATCTGTTTTTTCGCCCAGGAAAACTCTCAGAAGATTAGGAACATCAGGATTATCTTTATGCCCAATACCATAACCGATTCTTTCAACATTTAAATTCAGTTCAGGGCTGAAATCTGTTCCAAGTGCTGCAATAATAGCTGCCCCGGTAGGAGTAGTAGCCTCAAAACCAACTCCTCCTCTTTTTACAGGAATATTTTTAATGATCTCAGCAGTAGCCGGGGCTGGAACAGGAAGCAATCCATGGTCACACTCAACAAACCCGCTTCCAAGTTCCAGTGTCGAAACATGAACTCCCTGAACATCCAGGGCCTTAAAACATATCGCAGCCCCAACAATGTCAATTATGGAATCAATAGCTCCAACTTCATGAAAATGAACATGATCAATAGGAATTCCATGAACCTTGGCTTCAGCAACCGCGATATTCGAAAATATTTTCAGGCTCAGCTCCTTTGTCTCTTCATCAAGAGTTGAGTTTCTTATTATAGCTGTGATATCGGATAGGTGCCGGTGAGCATGCTCATGAATTGTCTGTTTAACAGTTACTTTTGTGCCTTTGATACCGTGACGCTGGTCAGAATTAACAATCAGTTCCCAGCCTGCCAGATGGAGTTTACTTAATTCGGATATCAGGAATTCTTTTTCGATACCGATATCTATCATAGCTCCGAGGTTCATATCTCCGCTGATACCGGAAAAACAATCATAGGATATTATTTTCATAGAAAAAAATGATCTTATATACTCAACAAATCAAAATGAATAATGTTAGGTCAAATCGATTTCGAAATACCTTTTCAAAAAACAAGTCGCTAATATACTGTTTACATTCTACACGGAATAATAAAAAAAATCGTAATTTCGACAATTAAAATCGATCGTCTTATAATATTCTGGATAAAATCATGAAACGGAGAGATTTCTTTAAGTCAACATTTGGTGCCGGTCTGGCCGCTGGTGCTGCATTAAGCCTGGGAGGATATGAGAGACTCTGGGCTTCTGCCCCGGCTTCCGGAAAATTCGATTTGGTTGCTATTATGGGTGGTGAACCCGATGCAATGTTTGACCTTGGTATTCAGGAACTTGGAGGTATAGGTAACTTTGTTCAGAAAGGCCAGAAGGTTCTTATAAAACCAAATATAGGATGGGATGTTATTCCTGATCTTGGAGCTAATACGAACCCTTTATTGGTCAAAAGGATAATAGAACACTGTTTCAGGGCCGGTGCAAAGGAGGTTTACGTCTTCGATCATACATGCGATAACTGGGTTAATTGTTATAAGAATTCCGGAATAGAAAAAATGGCTAAATTGGCCGGTGCAAAAATGGTTCCTGGTAACTCAGAAAGTTATTATCATCCAATACAGATTCCGGGTGGTGTAAAACTTCAGACTGCAAAGGTACACGAGATTCTTCTCGAAACTGATGTTTTTATTAATGT
>CAIPJU010000910.1 GCA_903865465.1 uncultured Bacteroidota bacterium | reverse complement strand
CTATACAACCATCATGTTACCATCATTGTCCCAGTCGAAGTTACTCTGTTTAATATAAACAACCCCCGTATCAACATACGGATAGATATGAGATACATTAATAAAATCATTCCACAGGCGGAAAGTATACTCATAAGTAAATGCATTAGCCCCTTCTATAGGTACATTATTGTCGGGGTCGCGGCTCAGAAAATACCTGTACAGATTTCCGTCATCACCACTGATACCTTCACATACAATCTTGAATATATAACTGTTCCACCTTACGTTGAAATCACCTTCAGTCGGATTAAATGGACCGAATGTATAATACTTGTTATCATATTTTGCCTCGGAACCAAAAACCTTTGAGGCGAGAACATTTCCGATTTTATAATTCGATCCCGGCTTAACCCCTTTTGAAGCTTCATTTTTTTCAGGATCAACACCTTTGCCACCATAGACCGTGAACATGGACTTTGTGTTGAAGTCGCCCTGTATCTCATCATTTTCGCCACCGCAGTCGGGGTCGAAAACACGTATATAGAGCTGCTGAGTATAATCCCTGGGTATAGAAAAGAAAAAAACCTGGTAAAAATGATCGTCACCCCATGAAGGTTTCCCCTGTTTCCCGAAGGTTACAAGGAAAGGGATGTTTTCATCCTTACCCGGAACGGCCTGCCCGTAAGAAACTGAACATGCGGAGAACACCAGTAAAAACCAGGCAATAAATGTTATACAGATAGACCTTTTAGAATTCATATATCATCAAAATTAACAATATAATTTCAGGGTTTGCTGATAACCAGAATATTTTTCAATACGCACCTTTTCCTCACAGGTTTACCCGCTTCGGGATTGTCGGAGACAATCAGCTGTATTCCGTAAACTCCGGTCTTAATAAATACTTTATTTACCTTTTCTCCAACTGCAACCGTTTCATCCCCAAAATTCCAATAGTAGGTTCCAATATTCCAATCAGGAAGGTAAGTATGGCTTGCATCAAACTGAAGAGCTTGCCCGGCAATCACAGTGTCAGCCGAGGAAATATAGGGCTGCTCTATGTCCCTTACTGTCAGTGTGTCAATTTTCTGATCATGCAAAATCTCATTGGTCACAAGATTTACAGCGTCAAGCCTTATGATATATTTTCCGGGACCTGCAAAACAATGCTCAACAGTGGCACCATCTTCTGTGGAGCCATCTTCGAATATCCAGGTGTAGCGGAAAGGAATAGAATCGGATTTAACAGCATTCTTCTCAAAAAAACTGTAGCAGTAGCTATTTTCCTGTATACTGTCGCACTGGTCCATCCTTACAATAGATGAAGTAAACTGGTAAATATCATCAGATGAACCACGGTTCGACGCAAAAAAGCCTCTGCCCATATCATCCTCCGCCACAAAGGCAAAGTCGTCAGATGGCGAGTTAACAGGCTCAGGAACAATGGTTGGACTTTGCCATTCTCCAGAAACAAGAGAGGTATAATAAATATCCAGTTTCCCTATTCCTCCCGGCCGGTCGGATGCAAAATATAGCTTACCCGATGAATGAATATATGGGTAATTCTCTCTTTTTGCTGAATTGACAACTGGTCCAAGGTTTTTTGGTGTACTCCAATCGCCGTTGACCAATTCACAGTAATAAATGTCTGAACCTCCTTCACCACCAGGCATATCGGAGGCAAAAAAGAGATATCTGCCATCGCTGCTTATTGATGGCTGCCCCATGTTATAGGCAGGATTATTGTACTTGAAAGGCTTTATGTTCCCGATTCCCTTAACAGAATAATTTGCGAAAAATATGCCACTGTGGTTTCTGAAATTTCTGTTATTAGTCTGAAATCCCGTCTCTATTTCACTGGTAAAATAGATGGTTCTTCCATCGGGGGCAAGGCAAAAAGGGCCATTATTGAAAAGGTAACTACGGCTGCTCTTTAGAATTTCGGGCCTGCCAAACTTAGAACTATCCTCCCTGATGCTTGAGTAAAAATTATACAGCCTGCTTCCGTTATATGCCGTACGGTCAAATATCCCGCTAAACCTTCTGTCGGAACAAAATAGTATTCCATCACTGACAATTACAGGGGATATTTCACTGTAAACGGAAGAGTTAAATGACATCCTTGATATTTTATACATTTCACTCCCCTGCGAATTCACATTATCTGTGAGAATCATCAGGCAGACTGATACGGAGAGGAGGTAAAATAACTTCTTCATCACAAATCAGAAATATCTGGGATTAGCTGCACTTACCCTGGTTCCGAATTCATATCTGAGAACGAATTCGCTTGACCCTGTTGAATATGAACTCATTCTTCCAACCGGAAAATCATATGAAAAACCTCCCATCAGCTGCTGACTAATCTGAATCTGGAGCATACCAACAACCACCTGTTCTGTGGTACGCCACGAACCACCCAGCCATATCAGGTCAGAGAGAATAAGATTCCCATTTATATCCAGACGTTCAATCTTTTTTGTACTGCCAGGAGTGAAATCAACCAGGAGGGAAGGTTTGAATTTTATCTCTTCACGTATTTTTAATATGGCTCCACCAGTAGCAAGGAAGCTGTAATTACCAAAACTATGGTAAGCCTGAACAGAGCCGTTGCTGCTGTGCATGTAGCTCAGGAAGGAAGGAACTGATAATCCTGCAAACAGTTTGTCATTTGAATAATATACCCCGGCACCAATATTTGGAAGAACATAAGGTTTCTCATTTTCAAAAACCGGATCTCCGGGCTGTGAGAGGAATTGCCCTGACGGATAGACATTTTTAGAGATATCGGCTCCTGCCTTAAGCCCAAAGGCAAGCCGCCCCTTCCACACCCTGATATTATAGGAATAGCTGGCGTAAACGCTTGAAGATTTTGTAAAACCAAACTGCATAAACTGACCTGAGATCCCTAACCCAATCCTTTCATTTTTCAAGGGAGTATGAAGCGAAATCGTTTCCATGGCTGGTGCCCCTTCAATGCCTGCCCATTGCGTTCTGTAGGAAATAAATCCGCTAAGGGCGCCAAGGGAACCGGCATAGGCAGGATTTATTATAAAACCGTTCTGAAGGTATTGGCTAAATACGGGATAACCAAGGCTGATCTTTGATGAACCTCTCTCTTCCTGTCCCATTGCATAAACGGAGACAAAAAGCATAATTATCAATATAAATGATCTTAACCTCAGCATGAATTACTTAATTCTCTTTTCTAAGTTTTACAAGTTAATTCCTTTTTAACACAATGAATCCTTTCCTCCTGAAAACCTGTCCGTTACTTTGAACGGTTATCTTAAGAAGGTAATAATAAGTTCCGTCAGCCATAGTCTTACCCTTTGAATCAGTTCCATCCCAACTCAGATTTGCTTCACCCTCCTGCTTCGAGGCGGAATAGACCTCCTGTCCTGCTCCGTCAAGTATTATCAGATCAACAGACTGACCATTTGGGTCGAGTCCGTCAATCACAAAAGCATCATTAAGATCATCAGCATTGGGTGAAAATCCCTTTGGTATGAAGTTTTGAAGAATAATTCTTACGATATCAGCTGAGTGGCAATCTCCGTTAGTAACATTCCACTGAAAAGAATTAAGCCCTTCTGAAAGGCCCAGTGCCAGGGTGGAATTACTTGATTCATTTGTAACCTTCCCTGTACCGGTAACTACTGACCAATTAGCTGTTTCCCAACTTTTCAAAGGGTCTTCGTCAAGCATGAAGCTATTGACAATAGTAAGAGTGTCATTTTTTATACTGAACCGGTTTACCCTTTTATAGAAGGTGACTAGTACAGAATCGCGGCTGCTGCACTTTCCGTTTGACTCCTTCCAGAAGAAATAATGAGATATATTCCCTCCATTATAAGATGAATCAATGGTAACAGTTGCTGTCGGAATGGCAGATTCGGGAGCTGATGCCCCTGCCGGGAAGCTCCATTGACCCGACCCGACGCTTTTCACCGCCTGAAGTTTGTATATGGCACCGCAGATAGTTGCATCTGTGCCTGCATTAGCTGAAGGAGTGCTATATACATGAGCCTTCAAGGTGTCAGTGAATGAGACTGCATTGCATCCGTTACCATCCTTCAGGGATGCTGGGTAAATCCGGTAGAGGAGAGAATCTGTCACGGTTCCTGAAGCTACATTTATTGTTGTATCGCTCCCTGCAATTCTAATGGAAGGACTATCGCTGCTGTTCACAGAATAGATCATGGTCCATTTGCTTTTGCCGGTTAAATGAACCTTAAAATGAATTTGGGTTCCTGCACCGTCACAAATTGAGGTATCCGGGGAAGATGTTATCTTTGCTGCCGGAAGCAAATTAACCTTGATCGGGAAAATTAGTGATGTGTCCCTGCAGAGATCATTATTTCCCAGATATGTTATTCGTCGGAATAAAGTAGTATTATAAAGCACAGGTGGCTTATACGCTGATGTTGAAATTCCAGGAATCAGAGACCATGATGATCCGTCCAGACTATCCTGCCAGGCCAGCCTGTTGGCAAAAGCTCCAAATGAAGGCCGATCGCCCCTGATAGAATCAGGCTGAAGACCATAACAAATGTTATTTATTCCGGTGAGAGTGTTTTTAATCTGAGGCAGCACCGTAACCCTGACTGAATTTGAAATATCGGTACATCTTCCCGAAGCAACCTTTCTCCTGAACCAAAAAGTTGTGGTGAGTGGTAAAACCGGAGTAAACTCTTTTGAAAAAGCTTTTACAGGGCCCCATGAAGCAGCAGAGGAACTGTCCTGCCATGCATAGGCAGGGTTTGGCAATGGAGTCAAAAGATCGGGTAAGCTCTGAATCAGATGTGTTGAAGTACCATAGCATATAGTATCGGGCGCTCCTTCAATGGTATTATTCTTAATTACAGGTTGTATGACAAAAGTAACCGGCTCGCTGACATCAGTCCAGGGATTGGTCGTGGAGGCATCAGTTACTGTTCTTCTGAACCAAACAGTATCCATAACTGAGGAAGTCTCGGCCAGAACAGGAGCGTAATTAACAGAATCAGGATTGTTGGCAAGCGTGACTGATGAAGAGAAGTTTTTATTATAGCTCTTCTCCCATTTATAAGTATATGGAGCAATACCACCTGCAGGCTGAGTACCTTTTATTCTCGGAGGAATTGTCCCGGAACAAATTGAATCAGACTGGTCAAGCGTTCCTGAAGAATAGACAAAATTGAAAAGGAAGCCGGAAATAACAGGGGCGAAGTTGGAGAGAGTACTGCCCTGGGTTCCTGCAGTTCCGCTGGTCGACCCTCCGGTTCTGGTTCCACCGGTTCCTCCCGTGGTGGTCATAACAACGTTTGAAGGGATTACAACACTGGAAATTGCGATCATTCCACCTCCGCCTCCGCCACCTTCACCGAAACTGGCTGAAGTATTACCTCCTTTTCCTCCGGCAGCTGAAACTGAGAGGGCAGATTTACCAAAGCTGTGGAGCCATATTGCAACAGAACCTCCACCGCCACCTCCTCCGGCACCGGCATTACCGGAAGCGCTTCCTGATGGTTGCAGGCCATCGGCCTTAACTGAATTCCCGTTAGCCTTAAGTGTATCGCATATTATGATAACTATTCCTCCCCCCCTGCCTCCTGCTGTTGCAGCAGAACCTGATTCATAGGTAGATGACCCTCCCCCGCCTCCTGCAAAAATTCTGCCGGCAAGCGAATCAATGTTAAGTGTTCTTCCTCCTATTCCGCCATCACCGGGATAGGGTGTACAGGTTATGGATTCACGGCCCCCTTTACCTCCTGCTCCGTAATTTGATCCCCCGCCACCGCCGGAATAGCGGCCATTACCACCGCCTCCTCCTGTAAGATTCTTCCCCTTTCCCCTGGTATAAACAGGGAAATATGAAGGCATAGTGGTCAGATTTAAAAACACTTTGGTAACCTGGCTCTCGCCTTTCATTCCTGAGTTTCCGTAGCTTAAGGGATAACTGAATTTATCATACTGGGCAACATCCGTTGCCTGACAAATACCCTGACCTGGAGATACCGATCCCCCTGCAAAACCTTTGCCCGAGACATCTATTCCTGCATTGAGAGTAAGTCTTCTTTTAACCATAAATGCAAGAACTCCACCGGTTTTAAGAGTACTGTCCCAGGGAGCACATGTTAAAGTTCCTGAAACTCTAACTGATCTGTATGAAGGTACAATTATGAGCTGAATGACTCCTTTTGCATTAAATTTTCCTTTTATATTGTTAGTAAAAGTTACTGACTTCCCTGCCGCATTAACTGAAGCTACAATCAGAAATTCATACTGGCCTGGTGATCCTTCTGATTCATAAGGTTCACCAAAGGATGCTGATTCAGGCTGATATACAATTGTTCCTTTCATCTGGATCACAAGGACAGTATCGCCTGGAATAATGCCGCTTACATTATCAATTACAGCAGTTTTTTTATCGGCGAATGATATTACCCTGTGATAGTTATTAATAATGCCGCTTATATCTCTTTCCTGGGAATAAGAGGGAGATGCCAATCCCAAAATAATGAAAATGCTAAATAGAAATATTCCTGTATTTCTGACTGATTTTGCTGACATCAAAATATGATATGAACCGCTAATATAACCATTTAATTGATTTATTCAATCGGATACAGCAGAGAGCGAAATGGCTAAACAGATTTATCGCTAATGTGCCAAAGGGGTAATTCTACGTAAAAAACTGTCCCTTTGTCAGTTTCAGAAATAAACCAGATCCTGCCGTTTGCGCTCTCAGCATATTTTTTTACAATCGACAGACCGAGCCCCATTCCGGAGGATTTGGTTGTGAAATTAGGGGTAAAAAGATTTTTCTGAAGCTCCTCAGGAATTCCTGTACCATTGTCGGAAATTGAAACGATTACCCGGTCATGTTCCACATTAATGACAACTTTAATAAGTCCCTTGCGCTCTGATGGTATAGACTGGATCGCATTTTTGAAAAGATTTGAAAAAATACTGTTAATCTGCTCCTTGTCGGAATAGACAATAACTTTATCTTCATGAGGCCACATGACATGAAATACCACATTTTCACTATTCTTGAACAGATCAATGGAAAGTTTTATCTGGTCGATCAGGTTTACTTCCGACGGGTTGGTGACAGGCATTTTGGCAAAGGTGGAAAACGCAGTTGCAATCGATGAAAGGTTATCGATATACTCAATCTGGTTAAGAGTAAACCGTTCGATCTTCTTGTCAAAGGCAGGAACTTTGTCATTCCACGATTTTAAAAGCTGCTGTACATTAAGCTTCATTGGCGTAAGCGGATTTTTTATTTCATGGGCAATTTGTTTAGCCATCTCCCTCCAGGCATATTCCCTTTCTGAAACGGCCAGCTTCTGAGCGCTTTTCTCAATTTCATCGACCATAATATTGTATTGTCTTACGAGTTCTCCGATTTCATCTCTCCCTTTATATGAGAGCTGCTCACTCTTCCTTCCTACCTCAACAGTTGCAAGCCCCTTAACAAGCATTGTCAGAGGCGTTGTAAGCCTGCCGCTAATAAAAACGGCGAGGCTCATCATTATCACTATCAGGAGAAGGGTGAAATTTACTATTGCCACAATAAGGTTTGAAATCTCTTTTGCCAGAACATTCTGCATCCTGAAATATGGCAGGTTCAGATAAGCAAGTTTTTTGTCGGAGGAATTGTAATATGGAACATAGGCTGATAAATAAGCAAGGCTCCCGATCTTTTCCATCTGCAAATATTCGCTTCGTGAGAAGTGTTCCAGATTATTATGAGCCAGGTTGTCGATCCTACGGCTTGTAAGGTTCCGATAAAAGATCTCAGGTCGTGAAGTTGCTATCAGAAAACCGTTCAGATCATAAATATTTATGTCAGTCATAAACACATTCGAAAGCTTGATAAGGAGATCATTAAGAGATGAATAATTATTGTTTTTCCAAGCGGCTGACAGATGTTTTTCAGCAGAAATATTTTCATCAAGCTCAAGATAAACCGAATTCAGCTTCTCTCTCAGGTTTTCATTATGCCTTGTCCGGAACTGACTTATCGTGAATGTTGCAACAACAATTCCAGTCAGAATAAAAGTAAAAAGTATTACGCCAACGAATGACAACTGCAGTTTCTGCCTGAAGTTGAACCAGGATAATATTTTCAGATTGGGCGGACGGACAATAAGCAGTAAAAGATTAAAGAACACCAGAATAAATGCAAACAGGTAGGCAAACGATATTATAAGATCTTCACCAGTTGGCACTGGCCGGCTTATTATTACAGTTGCATTCCCATTCTTGTAAAGAACATGCCTATACCCTTCACTATTAAAAAACCGGAATTCCATGTTCTCTTCAACATAACCACCGTCGCTTTTATCGTACGGGAACTCTCCTGTTCTCAGGACAATATCTCCGTTTATGTATTTTGCAAATGAGTAATCCTTCAGATCTGCATAGCCGTGGTATTTTTTATCCAGAAGCAATTCCGAATATCCGGGCTGGAACACATTCACATCACCATAAAGTTCAATGAAGAGGCCATTGGTAATTCCCTTTCCTGATGCGAATTGTAACTTCCCTATGTAATATGCTCTTCCTCCCTGGTTGTCGATGAAATAAAACTCCGTGCCGGTAAGCCTGTGTCCATCATGCTTGATACGTTTACCAAAAAAGCTAAAACAGTTTTCTGTTGGCGCTTTTCCCTGACCAATGGCCAGTGAATCATCGCTCCTGCATGGTACCATACTGAAATTGAAATTGCGCCAGTAACCCGTAAAATAAGTATTCTGGAGATATTTCGAGATCATCTCAACCCTTCCGGCATCAAAATAACTTATATCCATCATACGGCTAAGCGTAGAATCCTTCTCCATAACCGGATAGAGGTCGAGCAATAAATGTTCGGCATCAGGATCATTCTCGGAGGAAAAAGAGACAGCCTGTATTTTCATCCTTTCGGTGTTCCTTCTGTCGGAAAAAATAGTAATTATATAAAGTGAATAGAGTCCTATTATAATTGAAAAAATGACTGATCGGGCAAAAGAGCCGGACGCTTTCTTAACTGACAGCCAGATAAAAAAGTTAATTATTAAATAGAAAACCAGAAATTCAATTATCCCGGGCTTACTTCCCTTCAAAATAATAACAGGCAAAGCAAGCGACAAAACAAGAGAAACTATTAATGTGATTATCCCCAACCTGTTAACAATCTGATATACTCTTAGGAGGAACAGAAGAGGTATGATGAAAAGCAAAAGAATTGATGAAAAAGCAAGAGCGCTGAATTGATCCAGCTCTGTTATTTTAAAGGTTTCAAGGTTAATATTTGAATTAAGAATAAGCTGACTAAAGAGATAGCTGATTAAAAGCATCAGGGATGAAGCTGTAAGTAACAAGCCTGTAAGTATAGTAATATCAAATATTTGTGAATGATGATCGAGCTTTTTGAATGGATACCCTGCGTAAAGAATAAAGGAGAAAAGTGCCAGCAGAATGCTAAGGATGAGAAGATGGCCGACTGAAGGTATAAATCCGGAAAGAGAGAACCTGTAGGGCAGGAAAAGATTAAGCTGAAAAATTGCAGAGGGT
>CAIPJU010000909.1 GCA_903865465.1 uncultured Bacteroidota bacterium | reverse complement strand
TTTATTTTCTTTAATGTTAAGGCACAGAACATTAGTGACTGGCGTCCTGATAACAGAACGGGAGTATCTTCTGAAACAGGCTTATTGAAATCCTGGCCCGAAACAGGTCCTGCCCTTCTTTGGTCAACTACGGGGCTCACTAAGGGCTTCTCTTCAGTATCATTTGGTACAAATACTATTTATACAACTGGAATTGTGGGTGACAACGATGTGCTCTATGCACTTGATATGAATGGCAAGATTCTCTGGCAGACAGTTATGGGTCGGGCCTGGAATCAATCCTTCCCCGAGAGCAGGGCAACTCCTGTTGTTGAAGAGAATATGGTATACACTACCAGCGGATTAGGCGATCTTGCATGTATTAACGGAACAACAGGGAAAATCATCTGGTCCTACAAAGCCAGCGAGGCTAATAAAGGAACATATGGAGACTGGGGCATTGCAGAATCACTGCTCATCGATGGCAACAAGCTATACTTTACTGCCGGCGGACCAGAGACAATGACCATTGCACTTAACAAAGCTACTGGGGCCATTATCTGGAAATCAGCGAGTTTGAATGACAAGCCAGGATATGTATCACCTATCCTTGTTACTTTTTCAGGAAAGAAAATGATAGTAAACGTTGCCATGAATCATGTCTTCGCAGTCGATGCTTCGAATGGTGATATTTTATGGAAAGTAAATAATGAGCAATCGAGTGACCCCAACATGAGGAGCTGGGACCTTATTAAATGTACAACTCCACTCTATAAAGACGGAATGGTCTATGTAACCGGAGGTTATGATACCGGAGGCATGATGATAAAAATTGGATCCGGAGCTAACAGCGCATCTGTTCTCTGGACTGACACTGTACTCGATGATCATCATGGAGGAGTAGTCCTTGTGGATGGTTATATTTACGGTTCCAACTGGCTGAATAACGGTGATGGAGACTGGTGTTGCATTGATTGGAATACCGGCAAGAAGATGTGGGAAGAACACTGGAACTGCAAAGGGTCAATTATATCTGCAGAAGGCATGCTGTATATTTATGATGAAAAGAAAGGTACTGTTGGTCTGGTAAAAGCGAACCCGGCAAAATTCGACCTGGTAAGCAGCTTTAAAATCACACTTGGTAATTCGGGTCCCTATTGGGCACATCCTGTAATTCATAATGGGCTACTCTATATCCGCCATGCGAATGCTCTGATGGCTTACAGTATCAAAGGCAAATAGAAAGGTAGTCACACATTTTCGCGATAAGCAGCTGCTTTTTCTTTTTGCTACATGCGGTTCACCCTGATAAAGCATAATTATTGTAATATTTGTCGGTATAAAAAGAATTGTTTCTTATTATTCTGATAAATGTAAAGTGATTAAATACCTGATAATGAAATTATTAATAAATTTCCCATTTGAGGGACAAACAAATTTATTTCACCATAGAATGTTATTTTCGCATTTTTGCATCTTAAATTAAATATAAACTTACAATAGATGAAAAACATAATATTATCCATCATGTTCCTGACCCTGATTTCAGGCTTTATTCAGGCTCAGGGTATAAGCGAGTGGCGGCCGGAGAATAGAACAGGCGTTTCTGCTGAAAAAGGCTTACTTAAATCGTGGCCCGAATTGGGACCAAATCTTTTATGGTCAAATCTTGAATTAACAAAGGGTAATTCCACGGTTTCGTTTGGGACAAATGTTATATATACCACTGGTACACAGGGTGAAAATGATATCCTTTATGCTCTCGATATGAATGGGAAGTTACTCTGGCAGACTGTCATTGGACGGGCATGGAACCAATCATTTCCTGAGAGCAGGGCTACTCCGACCATCGAAGGTAATAAAGTTTATACAACCAGCGGGCTTGGCGATCTTGCCTGCGCAGATGGAACTACAGGTAAAATAATCTGGTCCTACAAAGCAAGTGAAGAGAACAAAGGCACCTATGGTAATTGGGGCATTGCAGAATCTTTGCTTATTGATGGCAACAAGGTCTATTACTCTCCGGGAGGAGCTGAAACAATGACAATTGCCCTCAACAAGGAAACAGGCTCTGTTATTTGGAAATCGGTAAGTCTTAATGACAAACCAGGTTATGTATCGCCTATACTGGTCAACTATGCAGGTAAGAAAATGTTAATAAATGTGTCACTGGCTCACCTTTTTGCCGTAGACGCATCTAATGGTGATATTCTCTGGAAGGTGGAACATCAAAAACCCGAGCTTGGACCCAGACCGGCACCAGCTCCGGGATCAGGACCAAATCCAATGCCACCGGCCGGTCAGGCGCCTCCGGCTGGTCAGACTCCTCCTCCTGCCGGTCAGATTCCCCCCGCTGGTCAGCGGCCTCCAACAGGTTCAAGACCACCAATGGATCTAATACTATGTACTACTCCAATATTTAAAGACGGAATGGTCTATGTTACCGGTGGTTATAATATCGGTGGCATGATGGTTAAAATTGCTGACGATGGTAAAAGCGCCAATGTCGTTTGGACCGACAAGGTACTCGATGACCATCATGGCGGAGTCGTTCTTATCGACGGTTATATTTATGGTTCAAACTGGATTAATAACAGCGATGGAAACTGGTGCTGCATTGAATGGGCTACAGGCAAAAAGATGTGGGAAGAACACTGGAATTGCAAGGGATCAATAATTGCTGCCGATGGAATGCTCTATATATATGATGAAAAGAATGGATTTGCAGGACTATTAAAAGCCAATCCTGAGAAATTCGAACTGGTAAGCAGCTTTAAAGTGACTCTCGGTTCTGCAGGACCATTCTGGGCGCATCCTGTAATTCATAACGGAATCCTGTACCTAAGACATACCAATGCTCTTATGGCATATAAAATTAAATTATAATAATTGTTTTTTAATGAATCAAACCAGGCAACCATTGGAAAAAAGGACTGAAAAAATCATCTTCAGTGTTACTATTCTCACTGCTTGCCTGGTTTTTCTTTTCTGGTTCTTCCATAATCCTGTCAGGAATTTAAAAGAATCCCTTCCGGGAATGGATAACCGTCCGGCTATATCAGCTTCCGCAAGCGACTCGGTTAATATCGGCGAAAAGTTTACCTCCTATATCAGCCCCTTTCAAACTGCTCTCACAGGCAAGTGGCCAAACTTCAGGGGATCTGATTTTGACAACATTTGTAAAGAGACTACGAAGCTTATTGACCATTGGCCTGCAAGTGGTCCGAAAATCATTTGGAAAAAGGATCTGGGTGAAGGTCATGCCGCCGCTGCTATTTATAATGGCAGGGTGTATGTACTTGATTATGATGAACGTAAAAAAACTGATGTGCTTCATTGCTATTCTCTTATCGATGGTCAGGAACTCTGGCGCCGCTGGTATCATGTTAATCTGAAACGAAATCACGGAATTTCAAGGACAATACCAGCTGTCAATGATAAATATGTTGTTACTATCGGGCCCCGGTGTCATGTAATGTGCTGCAATTCAATTACCGGTGATCTTCTCTGGGGAATGGATCTTCCAAAAGAGTACAGAACTACAGTTCCTCTGTGGTACACAGGACAGTGTCCGATTATTGATAACAATGTTGCCGTTATTGCTGCCGGGGGCAAGGCTTTGCTCCTGGGTGTCGACTGCGCTACAGGGAAGGTTTTATGGAAAACACCAAATGCTGACAGCCTTAAGATGTCGCACTCTTCTATTATTCCAATGACTATCCAGGGGAAGAAAATGTACGTATATGATGCATTGGGAGGCTTATGCGGCGTTTCAGCCGATGAAGGAGACAAGGGCAGACTACTGTGGAAAACCAGGGAATTCAGCCCTTCTGTAATTGCGCCTTCACCGGTATATGCAGGAAAAAACAGAATCTTTGTAACTGCCGGCTACGGAGCAGGCAGTGCACTTTTTCAGATAAACAGGGATGGTGATTCATTTTCAGTTCAGAAGATTCAGCTTTATAAACCTGCACTTGGAATGTCTTCCGAGCAACAGACACCAATCGTTATTAAAGGCTTTGTTTACAACATTCAGACAAAAGATGCCGGTACAACCAGAAATGAATTTGTTTGTTGTTCCCCCGATAACTTCCAGAATATTTTATGGACAAGCGGTACCACTGACCGGTTCGGGCTTGGACCATATATTGTTGCTGACAATAAATTTTTCATCCTGAGCGATGAAGGTGATCTGACAATAGCGCGATTCAGCACTTCAAAATTTGAAGTCCTCGATAAAGCCAAAATAGTTGACGGTCAGGATTCATGGGGTCCGATGGCCCTCGCAAATGGTTTGCTGATAATGCGCGATTCGAAACAGATGGTTTGTGTGGATTTAAAGGCAAATTAAGACAACTATGAAACAAAAAATAATCATAGCCTTCTCGGTAGTTTTGCTTCTCTTCGCAATTTTCCTCATTGCAAGAGATCTCTTTCACTCTTCTCATTCCATGACTGATGCATCATGTTGCGGAGATGATTTTACATCTGCCAAACAGGTTGACTCCACACTTATAGGTTATAAGAGGATAAGAATAATAGAAACAGGGCTAAAAAACCTCACCGGAATTGCTGTAAATGAAAAAGGGGATATTTTTGCCTGCGGAAACATGCAGGTCTCAATATTTGATGCTGCAGGAACAAAAACAAAGACATTTAATGTCGATTCTGTTCCAGGATGCATTGCCCTCAGCGGAAATGACCTCTACCTTGGTTCGGGATCGCATGTAATTCATTATGATACTATTGGCAGGAAACTTGCTGTGTGGAAGCCATATAACAATGAAGGATATATTGCTTCACTCGCCGTAAACGGTAAATATATCTATGCTGCAGATGCCTTAAATAAAAGGGTTTTGAAATATTCACCCGATGGCCTTCTGTTACAGGATATAGGCAAAAAAGACAGTATAACCGGAGCACCCGGATTTGTGCTTCCCAGTCTCTATTTCGATATAGCCTTTGGTTCATTCAACGATTTGTGGGTAGCAAATACTGGACGTCTGCAGATTGAAAATTATACCAGCAATGGCCATTTTCAGTCTTCATGGGGCAGCTCGTCCTTCGACAACTCAGGTTTTGGAGGTTGCTGCAACCCGGCACATTTTGCCATCTTACCCGATGGCGGCTTCGTAACTTACGAAAAGGGAATTGACAAGATCAAGGTATTTGATCCTACCGGCCAATTCCTGAGTATTGTAGCAGCTGCCGGAAGCTTTAAAGGGAATTCCGATTTCCAGCTGGGAAATAATCACCTTGTAAAGGACATTGCCATAGGCATCAACGGATCCATCTACGTTCTGGATGCATATAACCAGATAAATGTTTTCAGGAAGAAAAATCTTTAGCATTAAGGAAATGAACGAAAGCAAAAAAATCAGGAGAAGGGAATTCATAAACACAGGAATTCGTCTGGGCATTGGGGCCGGACTCGGGGCTATTGCCGTAGGACTCTCAATCAGATCAGTTTCAGGTGAATCAATCTGGCAACTCGACCCCTCAAAATGTGTTCAGTGCGGAAACTGTTCCACTTCGTGCGTAATGCAGACCTCGGCGGTTAAATGCGTACATGTCACAGATATGTGCGGCTACTGTGATCTTTGCAGCGGATACCTGCGTGCAGGGACCAAGGAGCTTAATACCGCTGCCGAAAACAGGTTATGCCCGACAGGCGCTATTGTCAGGACATTTGTTGAAGAGCCTTACTTCGAATATAAAATAGTTGAGGAGCTTTGCAATGGCTGCGGAAAATGCGTCAAAAATTGCGGTGCCTTCGGCAATGGATCCTTACAACTTCAGGTACAGCAAAAGCTCTGCCTCAACTGTAATCAATGTGCTATTGCCCGGTCATGCCCCTCAGAGGCCTTCACCAGGACTGACACAAAAAACACTTACCTTCTGAAAGGTTTTCAAAAAAAGTGACTCTAAAATATTAAAGAGATGAATAAAATCATTCCGGAAAACAATAGAAAAGGATGAGGAGCAAGACCCAAATTTATATCCTGGTATTGATAATATCACTGCTTACCCTTAATCTGCCTGCAATACAGCGGTTTCCAAGGCCCGAGTTCGAAGGTAAGTATCAGATTCCGGCAACACAGGTTACTAATATTCAACCTGCCATACTTCAATATCTTGATATTGCTGTGCTCATTGCATGTATGTCGCTTATCTCATGGTTCATAGTTAAGAGAAGATGGAGAAAGGGAGTCTTCTGGATGTCTCTGTTTTCACTGCTTTACTTCGGATTTTACAGAAAAGGGTGCATCTGTCCCGTAGGTTCTCTTCAGAATGTTACCATGGCACTATTCAATCATGCCTACAAAATACCACTTACTGCCGTTGCCTTTTTTACCATACCGCTGGGCTTTACCCTGTTTTTCGGACGGACCTTCTGCGCTGGAGTTTGTCCTCTTGGCGCCATACAGGATTTTTTTGCGATAAGACCGGTGAGTCTGAAACCATGGATCAGGTACCTGCTTGGACTGATACCCATTGTTTACCTTGGACTGGCACTTCTGTATGCAGCAACCGGCACCGACTTTATAGTCTGCCGTTACGACCCCTTTGTTGAGATATTCCGCCACAATGGCTCATATTTTATGTTCTTCATAGGAGGAGCTCTTCTGCTTACCGGCATTTTCATTGCTCGCCCTTACTGCAGATTCCTCTGCCCCTATGGAGTGCTTCTTAACCTGGTAAGCCGCTTCTCGAAGAATCATGTCTCTATTGCACCAGGCGCCTGCATTAGTTGCAAACTATGTGAAAACGCCTGCCCCTATGATGCAATAGATAAACCGACCGGTCTAAGTGTTAAAAATGACAACCGGGAGCTGATAAAAAAACTAATAATCTATTGTCTGGTCACGCCATTGCTCGTTATTATTTGCGGATGGACCATATCGAAATATAGTGGTGAGTTTGCCCAGGTAAATTTTAAGGTAAGACTGGCCAACGAACTGATGACGATCGAGCGAAAAGGGGAACCAGTAACTCCCGCTACTGAAATTACCACCTTCAGATCTTCGGGAAAACCGGTAGAGAATCTCTACAGGGAAGCTGCTTCCATTGTTGACAGGTTTTACGCCGGAAGCTGGATTATGGGTGGCTTTATTGGACTTATACTGGGAATAACATTGGCCCGGCTTACAATTTATAAATACAGGAAAGAATACCTTGTTAATAAAGGAAACTGTCTTAGCTGTGCAAGGTGCCTTGAGTATTGCCCCGTTAAATGACAGATTCAAAAGCATGAAAAAAATTGGTATGAAGAAAAATTCATTTTTGGTTGTCTCATAGATCAATAAAAAAAATGACAACAGAAATCAGTAATAACAGATGGGGAAGCGATCGTTTGTGGAACCGGATTGCAATGGCGTCAGGCATATTCGCCTTCATGATATGCGTTTTGTTAATAGCAAACTATATTCAGCTGAAGAAATCGGACCCGGTAAATATGACGGTCGTTACCAGGCTTGTTGATAAACTTCGTGATAACCCTGCAGATTCTCTCTTAAGAAGTGACATCCGGACACTCGACCTGTTATCGCGTAAAGCCTATTTTACGAGTCAATGGCAGATAAGGATAGGTGGATATCTTCTGCTGGCCGCAGTGGCCCTGATGATTATTTCGATTCAAATTGTCGATTACAGGCGAAAAATCAACCCCGTCCTGTCAGAATCAGGCGAAGATGAAACAATGCTGCACCGGAAGAAAGCGCGTACCTGGATCGTTTCGGGAGGAGCCATCATTTTGCTGATTGCCTTTATCTTCGCAGTACTATCATCGAATAATCTCTCCGGTGATTTCATAAAAATGTCAAAGGGTACAGCCCCGGACAATACAGCCACTGAAGTTTCTGCCACTCCTGAGACAGCAATTCCAAAACCTGATACTATTTCAGGTAAGTCAACTCCCCCAATTAAGGCTGACTCGTCAGCCACTGCTTTTGTTAAGGTTACAGCAAATGACAATTACCCTAATTTCAGGGGTAACGGAGGAACAGGGCTTGCCTCCAAAAAGAATATACCGGTCAGCTGGGATGGAGTTACGGGTCAAAAACAGTTGTGGAAAACAGCGATCCCCCTTCCTGGTTACAACTCTCCCGTTATCTGGGGCGACAAGGTATTTGTTACCGGTGCAAGTAAAGAAAAACAGGAAATTTATTGCATTGACCGCAACAGTGGTAAAATTCTCTGGACAACGGTCATTGGAACGGGAAATAAAACGGCAACCATAAAGGACGAAACTGGTTATTCCGCTCCTACGGCAGTTACTGACGGAAGTAATGTCTATGCCATCTTCCCAACAGGCGATATAGCAGCTGTCGACATGAATGGCAATAAGGTCTGGGAAAGAGATCTTGGCCTTCCCAAGAACTACTACGGCCACTCTTCATCTTTGATGTTATATAAGGAGAATATTTTAGTCCAGTTCGATCAAACTACCGCACCAAAACTCCTGGCCCTGTCGGCAAAAACCGGAAAAACGGCCTGGAGTACTGATCGTCAGGTAAAAGTATCATGGTCCTCTCCTATTGTTGTCAATACAGGAAAAAGGGCCGAAGTTATTCTTGTTGCAGAACCTTTTGTGGCCTCCTACAACCCGGCTAATGGACAGGAACTTTGGAAAATTGAGTGTATCTCAGGTGAAGTGGGACCTTCGCTTGCCTATTCCAATGGGATAGTCTTTTCAGTGAACGATTACTCAAAACTCAGCGCAATAAAGCTTGGTCAGCAGCCCACAATTCTCTGGGAAAATAATGATTTTCTCTCCGACATACCCAGCCCCGTAGCTAATGACAAATATCTTTTCCTTGCAACAAGCTATGGTACTGTTGTTTGCTATGATGCATTATCGGGACAGAAATACTGGGAACATGATTTCAGCAACAACATTTTTTCATCACCCATTTTAGCAGAGGGTAAAGTATATCTTCTCGATCGTACCGGTGTGATGCATATTTTTAAAGCAGAAAAAGAATTCAGCCTGGTGGGCGAGCCAAAACTTGGTGAGTCATCAGCCTGTACTCCTGCTTTTACAAATGGCAGAATATACCTCAGAGGAGATAAGAATCTTTATTGCTTTGGCGAATGACAGAAGAATATAATATAAAGGTTGATAAACTTATTGAGGAATTAGGTACTGCTCCCGACAGGGTAATACCGATCCTGCAGGCAATTCAAAAAGAGTTTAATTATCTTCCCGAAGATGCCTTAAAAAGAGTTTGTGAAACCACCGATATAAAACCCGGATCTATTCATGGGATTGCATCCTTTTATTCCCAGTTCCGGCTGAAACCCGTTGGGAAACATATGATTAAGGTATGTATTGGAACAGCCTGCCATGTTAAAGGGGCAAGCCTTGTCTCTGAAGCTT
>CAIPJU010000908.1 GCA_903865465.1 uncultured Bacteroidota bacterium | reverse complement strand
TTTATTCTCATCCGATCCCTGAAATTTCAGGCTATTAAAAAAGTCGGAATAATTACACGAAACTGAAAATTGCTGGTCCTGCGACATCAGCATCTCAAAATATCTACGTCCGGGCAGAACTATCATATAGATTCCCTGCGGCAGAGCTTCATTCCCTTCCAGTTTGCCAAAACCAGAATGGTCGAGCTTTAATGTATCTTTGATATATTGTTTATCACCAAGGTGATAAGCAAGATATACAGTTGAATCACTAAGGCCGTTTATATGTACATCAATGTGGTAACCAATCTTTAACTGACTGAATGACAATATCGTTATGAAAGATATTAATGTGCAGAAGATAGCTTTTTTCATTTATCACTCTATATTACTGGAATTCTTAACTGCAAATATTGCAAATTCTTTGCTAAATTATGTTCAATTTTTATTAGGAAAATATATTGTATATTTGATCGCCAACGCCTGAAGAAAAAATGAAGATATCCTTACTAATTCCTGTCTTCAACTATGACATAGTTGCCCTGGTTCATGGAATGAAAAGTGCATTTGGAAAAGTCCCCGAACTACTTGAGATAATAATAGGCGATGATGGCTCATCAGCTGACTTCAAGGAAAAATATAAACTTCTTGAAGATGAACATGTTAGGGTGATATTCTCTGAAAAGAATATAGGCAGGGCTGCTATAAGAAATAAACTGGCCATGGAAGCAAAGGGCGATGTACTTCTCTTTATCGATTCCGACGCCATGCTCCCTGGAACTGCTGAAGCATATCTTTCAAAATGGATCCCGAATATGTCATCAATTGAAGTTACCTGCGGTGGTACTCTTTATCGCGACAGTCCTCCTGGTGATCCTGACAAACTTCTCAGGTGGAGATATGGAAAGGTAAGGGAACAGCTGGCAGCCGAAGAAAGAAACAAACATCCTTATGCCCGCTTTTCAGCGTTTAATGTTTTAATTGGTAAGGATGTATTCGAAAAGATACGCTTCAATGAAGATCTGAAGCAGTATGGGCATGAAGATACCCTTATGGGTTATCAGCTCAAGAAAGCCGGCATCTATGTAGTTCATATTGACAATGGTCTCCTTCATGAAGGTATCGAATCGAATGGAGAGTTTATTAATAAGTCAAAACTTGGAGTAGAAAATCTAAGCAATTTGTATGACATAGTTACCGACAAAAGAACATTATCGGGTATTTACAGTATGCTTCGGGCTTATAACAGGCTGAATTTCATTGGCCTGACAAGAGTTTTTGCATCACTGTTTATTCATTACAGGGAAAGGATCGAACATAAGCTCGATTCCGGAAAAACATCCCTTATTTTATTCAGTATTTACAAATTCTGCCTCTTTTGCACCTACCGTGAAATTCACATCAGAAAAAAAATCCTCTTTGTTTTTTAATACTGCAATCTGCTACCTTCTTTGTTTGCGAACATAGGCTTTATAGAAATAAATACTGCTATTCGTATTTCAAAAAGGCCTAAATATCAATATTTTACATTTAGAGAACTGCAACATCAACTTTTTTGAGTAATACATCTCCGCCTTCTATTGGAAATGCCTCAATAATGAAATTGAATTTGTTTAATGCAGTGCACAGATAAAAGTCTTCGGGAGGAGAGAAACTATGATTTGCAGGAATGAAAAACCTGCTTCCGGAGGAATTCTTCAAATCAGCGATCATTGATTCGGGAATAAGCTTTTTCCCAGTCAGGGCAGCTGAAACTACTTCGGCACATAAAAGATCTTCCTCTGCTGATAGTTTTGCCCTGTATCCCATCGCCACCAGGGAGACATGTTGCGGGTTAAGAGATTTTATATATGCAGTCACCGCAGAAGCATTAACCAGACTGCCTGTAATTACAATACTGGCATTAACTGCATTTACCAGACCAGCTGTACCTGCAGTTGTAGTATGAATAATAGTTTTACCTCTCAGGTCAGCCTTTATGATTTCCGAAGGGCTGTTGCCGAAGTCAAAACCCGGAATTTTTTTCTCTTCTCTTTCGCCTACCAGTACTGAATCAGCATAATAATTCTTAAGATGGAAAGCCTTCTCCACATCACCTGTGGCAATTATTTTTTCAGCTCCTGCATCGAATGCATAGC
>CAIPJU010000907.1 GCA_903865465.1 uncultured Bacteroidota bacterium | reverse complement strand
GGGTATCGAAACTCCGAATCTCTATCAACTGAGGACGGTTTTATCAGTTGGAGGAAAAATTACCGATGAATCAGTTTGCAAAGCAGGCATCCGGACCCTTAAGTTTGATGCCAGTAAGGGATTTGCACTGAATGGGAAATGGATGAAGATGAAAGGGGTATGTATTCATCATGATGCAGGTGTTTTGGGTTCTGCAGTTCCGCGGCAGGTATGGGAGCGCCGGCTTAAAACTCTTAAGTCGCTGGGATGCAACGCAGTCAGAATGAGCCATAACCTGCAGGCACCTGTTCTTTACGACCTCTTCGATGAAATGGGATTTTTGATAATGGATGAAGGCTTCGATGAATTTGAATTTCCTAAGAAGAAATGGCTCTCGGGCTGGAACGTGGGGGAGCCGGGTTTTGATGGAACTTCCGACTTCTTCAACGAATGGAGCGACAGGGATGTGGCCGCAATGGTACTTCGCGACCGGAATCATCCATCAATAGTAATGTGGAGCATCGGGAATGAGGTGGATTATCCCAATGATCCTTATTCTCATCCAATCCTGAACGGAAGCAAATTCAATCAGCCTGTCAGCGGAGGCTACGACCCAAAGAAACCCAATGCCGAACGGCTCGGCCCTATAGGAAAAAGACTTTCTGGCGATATTCGAGCAATAGATACTTCGCGTCCTGTTACCGGTGCATTGGCTGGTGTTCTTATGACGAATGAGACTGATTATCCAAAATATCTCGATGTTGTAGGTTATAATTATACCGAAGACCGATATGCAATTGACCATAAGAATTTTCCGGACAGGGTTATTTATGGTAGTGAGAACGGTCATGGGTACAATAACTGGAAGGCAACACGCGACAATGACTTTATCTTCGGACAGTTTATCTGGACCGGATTTGACTATCTGGGAGAATCCGGAGCATGGCCCTCGAGGGGATTCAATTCCGGAATGATCGACCTCGCCGGTTTTATTAAACCACGGGGATATAACAGGATGGCTATGTGGCTTGAAAGTCCCATGACGTATATCGGAACATACAAGGCTACAAAGCGAAGCCCTGGGTGGCTATCCGATTCTGCTCTTCCTATTTGGAATTATTCAGAGGGTGATACCGTTCGGGTAGTATGTTATACCAACTGTCCGCAGTCGCAGCTTACTATCAACGGCAATCCAGTTGGAACAGCAAAGAATCAGGATGACAGAACTGGTATTATCTACTGGGATATTCCCTACAGGCCCGGCAAACTTGAAGTCACAGGATTGAAAGATGGGAAAGAGGCTGCCAGGTATTCGATAGTGACATCGGGAAGGTCCTTTTCGATAGTTGCCACGCCAGATAAGACAGTATTGTCGGTTAAGAAAGACCTTGTTCAGGTAACAATTCAGATTGTCGATGAGAATGGAGTTCCGGTTGTCCTTGCCGACGACGAAGTGACCTGCTCAATTTCGGGACCCGCCCGTCTTCTTGGACTTGAGAGTGCCAATAATTCAGATATGTCGGATTTGCGTGATAATGTACAGCGGGTATATAACGGAAAGATGCTGGCTTATATTCAAACTATCGGGAAACCCGGAAATATTGAAATAATATTTTCATCACCATGGCTTAAGACTTCAAGGCTTATTATGAAAGCAGAATAGACAATTATCAGCTTTCCCGGAGAATATCGGATATTAGGCAACCTCTGTTACAATCTGACAGATTCGTGTCATTCAGATGAGGTTTCTGTAAATTATCCTGTGAACGAAGGGGTATATCTCGCATGCAACACATATCACAAAAAAACCTTCAAGAAAGGAGAAGATTCCCAGAATTCCGGCCAGTGAATAAGCCGGGATATAGGAGCTAAGCAGTATAGAAATGATAATCAAACTGCTAAATACAAAACCTATTCTGGCAGCAAAGATCTTTGGCCCTGCATTGATCAGGTTTTCGTTCAGCCTCAAATATTTTACTATCCCTTTCGAAGAAACTGCAATAAGGCTGTACTCTGAAAAATCAAATGATCTGAGGAAGAAATCTGCAGCAAGAAAAACAACAGGTATAATATTTCTGGATAATACGAATACTACAATGAGCAAAACAGTTATAATGCCGTTTATTCGTGCCACTCTTTCATTTATTCTCCTATCTGACACAGGGCAGAGAAAGTTCGATTTTATACTCATCTGAAAATAATTTTAATTTTAATTTTAATTCTACTTCACATTTTCAAGAAGCCTTTGTTCAGGCTGGTATCACAAAAGTAACTGCAGAAAAGCTACCAGAGAATAACTCATTTTTGGCATATTGACTACCATGTTTATGGTAATCTGAATCTAAAAAATTTTCGCTTTATAGTTTTGGAACGAAATTTGATCTTATAAGGATAGCTTATAATGATTATGAGATGAGAAATATTATGAAAAATCTGCCGGTTGTTTTCTTCCTGCTGCTGCTTGCAGGATGCGAGAAACAAATTGATTTATCATCGGGTTCAACAACACCCGGTAATTATAGTCCGATTATCCCTCAACACAGTATTCTTCTGAGGGTTCGCGATTCTCTGGATATAACATTAAATCTGGCTGTTAATGACATTTCTAAATCTTCTTACTACTGGTCGTGCAATTATGGAAAGGTTGAGGGGCATGATGGGAAAATTACCTATTTCTCGCCCGAATTACCAGGAGTTGCCACCATTAAAGTAACAGTATCTGACGGCTATGTCACCAAAACCGATTCGACAAGGATTACGGTATTCAAACAGCTTGCAATAATAAAGGCTGATGACCTGGTCTACACTCCGGACAATATTGTTTCAGACAACTGGAAGCAGTTTATAGACTATGTAATTTCAAGAAAAATAAAAGCCGGCCTTGGTTTAATAGCAAAATCGCTGGAAGCCGGAAATGCACAGTACTATTCCTATCTTAAAAACATCGTTGCTACCGGGTATATTGAATTATGGAATCACGGTTATAATCACGTAATCAATGGTATCGATAGTAATGGCAAGACCTTTGACGAATTTCAGAAAAGCAATTATGAATATCAGCTGGAACATCTGTTGAGGGCACAAAATCTTACAAAGGAAAAGCTTGGAATAACTATGACAAGCTTTGGAGCGCCAGGAAACGATATAGATGAGACTACCCGTAAGGC
>CAIPJU010000906.1 GCA_903865465.1 uncultured Bacteroidota bacterium | reverse complement strand
CTGTTGAAGAAGCCGCATTTAATGCTGACAAGCTCAAACTTAAAACCATGGTAGTGGGCGATTCTGATTATACGGTTCAAATCAGCCTGCAAAAAGGAGAAGTTGCAGGATCATGTACATGTCCCTATGAAACTGTCTGTAAACATATTATTGCCTCTTTACTATTTGCTGTCGACGAAAAGTCTGAGATAGATGTAGATACTAATTCGAAAAAACTTGAACCTGATATAAACCAGTACCTCCAGTCACTCTCAAAAAAGGAGCTCATTGATTTGGTAAAGAAATTTGCACCCGATCAATTCAGGGTAGAAGTAAAAAATAACTCTTCAGATCTCTCCACTGCTCAAAACATCTTTAAAAAAACAGAGCGAAATATTCAGAAAATCTTTAATGACAGTAACGATTTATATAATCCGGTGGATTTCGAAGAGGTCCTTGACAAAGAGATTAAAAAACTGACAGGACTTGAGAAACATTTAAAAAACGAGATAAAAAGCCTGTTGTTTTTGATAATTAAGGAGGTTGATAATGCCATTGGGGAAGGTTACTTATATGATCATTACAATGACGAAAACTATGAACCTTCGGGAGAGTTTAATGAATTTGTTTCAGGTTTTGCAAATAACCTGAGCTATGAAGAAAAGTTGCTTTTCTTTACAGAACTTGAAAAGACTCTAAGAGAACAATCATATAATACTTTTGATAGTCTTTCCCAACTTTCCGAAATATCTTTTACCGAAGATGATCTTCCTTCCCTTAAGGATATGCTTATCAACAGTTTCAGAGAATTGTCACCCCATTTGATTGAAAACTACTATAATAGAGTACGCCAGTTACTTTCGAAACAGGAAAGGATTTTGATTCTATCGGAGATACAAAATAACAGCAGCAAAAATATAATTGAGCTTGCCGGCTTATACGATTCAACCAATCAGGAACTTAAAGCAATTGACTCATTAGAGGTTTGGTTGTCAGGACATAATGCATATGACATAGATAAGGTTTATATTCTTTGGCTTGATCTGCCTGGAAAAGCAAGCCTCAGTTTATCTGAAGCAGCTAAGAAAGCAATTATTGCAAATTAACAAGTCCTTAGCTACTGAATACCTTAATGATATCCGTATCAATTATAAACGAAGACGCAACCTGATTGCACTATTATTAAAATTATAGTTTTACTCTGGAAGATATGGAAGGGGTTTTCTGAATCTAAGATTTATCCTCAAACAGGAATGTCCATTTGTTTATATCAGGAAACTTAAAAGACAACTCAAAGAAAATAGGATAAATTGCGGATTGCGGATTTTTGATTGCGGATTAAAGCCAATCCGAAATCGACATTCCGAAATCCGCAATATTTTTGCATTTTATGACTTAGATTTATAACATTTAGAGAAAACAAAATATTTATTGGTTCTCCTTCTTTATTAAGGAGTTTGGATCAATTACCGGTAAAATAGCATTGTGTAAAAAAGTTCCTTTGAACCCGGAAAACATAAGTCCTCTGACTGTAGATAAGGTTATGGAGTTAAGTGAATTTGATAGTATTTCAG
>CAIPJU010000905.1 GCA_903865465.1 uncultured Bacteroidota bacterium | reverse complement strand
GTATACAACTGGCATTGAATCGGGGATTTATGCAGAAGATACCTGGCAACCATTGCAAACCGTAAAGGTGAACGGAGGTTTGAGGTTCAGCCATTTTCTGGCGACAAAAAATCAATACCGCTTCTTTGAGCCTAGGATCTCAATGGCCTGGAGATTAAAGAATGATTTCGCATTAAAGGGATCATTTGCCGCAATGAATCAATATGTTCATATGTTGTCGAATACAGGTATCAGTCTACCCACTGATCTTTGGGTACCAACAACCGACAAAGTCAAACCCCAGCAATCGCAGCAGCTGGCCATGGGTTTGATTAAAGACTTCAAAAAAGACGGCCTATCTCTCTCAATTGAAGGCTATTATAAAAAGATGAATCATATGATCGGCTATAAGGAGGGCTCTTCGTTTATTGTACTTGATGACCCAAACAGTGCAGCAGCAAAGAACTGGGAAGAGATAATTACGACAGGTCGTGGCTGGTCATATGGAATGGAATTCCTTCTTCAGAAAAACACAGGCCGGCTGACCGGATGGATAGGCTATACTCTTTCGTGGACTCAGATGCAATTTGATTCCCTGAATTTCGGAAGGAAATTTTATGCACGTTACGATCGTCGTCACGACATCTCACTGGTTGCAATATATAAACTTTCAAACCATATAACTCTTTCGGGAACATGGATTTATGGCACAGGTAATGCAGTAACACTGCCGGTTGCGGATTATTATATTAACGCTAATGTGCCAATTCTTGGAGGAGGATTAACAGGAAACAACTACAGCGGATATGGCAACTATGTGGGATTTGACTATGGTCAAAAAAACAATTTCAGGATGGCTCCCTATCACCGTCTCGATCTGGGTATACAGTTCCACAAAACCAAGAAATGGGGTGAACGTACCTGGGAGTTTTCTGTATATAATGTCTATAACAGGATGAATCCTTTCTTCTATTATTCAGGCACCGAATATAAAGACAACAAGTCGTATGGCGTGCTGAAACAGATAACTCTTTTCCCCGTGGTACCTTCATTTTCTTACAATTTTAAATTCTGAACCATGAAGTCAAATTATATTCTTTCCGGACTCATTCTTCTTGCTTTAATAGTTACAACATCATGCAGAAAAGATGCAAGTTATGTGAGCCTGCCTGAGTTCATACAAAAATTAGAAGTGAATGCTTTCCTTACGCCGGATCAGACAATAAATCAAATATATATTTCTTCGACAAAAAGAAGGTTTGGTGAACTTTATGGTTTCGAGCCTACAGGAAACCTTAATGTAGTTGTTTCGGATGGAATTACTGAAGAGACACTCGACAGCACAATAACAAATGTATTTGATATAGGATTCAATTTCACCATACAGAAAACTCCTGTAACTGCAGGAAAAACTTATCATATAAAGGTCATTAGCGACAAGGGACTCACTGCGGAGGCTTCCTGTATCCTTCCTCAAAGAAGAGATTTCAGGATAGAAGTAGATACCAATTCAATAAAATCGACTGATAAACATGGAATGAAATATTCTACCCTGTTTGCAAATATCAGCATTACTGATCCTCCCGGTGAAACAAATTATTACAGGTTATTATATTTCTATCAGAACTTTATACAGCATTATGAAAACCCAAAAAGCTTCTCACTAAGGAGTTATCTGATGTCAGAAACCGCAATTTCACATGCTTATCAACCCTGGGAAGGAGATAAAATGTATAATGATTTTGGTAATGAAGGCAAGAAATTTGTAATCAGGTCAATCGAATTTCCTGCGGAGTACTATGCTGAACCAGATCCCTATTTTGTTACAGACTCCGCGTTTTTAAGAGTTTACCTGATCAATGCAGACAAGCCCTATTATGATTTTCACAAGTCGCTAGACAATTATTCATTAGGCGACACTCCATTTACTGAGCCCTCATTTTTATACTCGAATGTAAATGGTGGCGTTGGAATTTTTGCAGGCTATACGATCGATTCATTGATATTCAGATTAAAATAGCCGCTTCTGAATTTGTCCTGATGGCAGCAAAAAAACAATGTCACAAGCAATATCCGGATACTGGATCACTGAATATGAATGTGAAGAGAGAGATCCCATGG
>CAIPJU010000904.1 GCA_903865465.1 uncultured Bacteroidota bacterium | reverse complement strand
TCTTGTTTGCAGGTGGAGGAATCGCCACCATGGTTCACCTTGAAAGAAATAGTAAAATAAAAGCAGCTCTTAGAAGTAATTATCCACCGGCTGCTTATCTGAAAATATCACCTTTAATGGTCTCTGTTAATAAATGCCAGTCTCTCTCCCCCGGAGTCAGGTTTACTTTTAACTTCTGAACATTTCAGGAAAAACATTGAATGATAATGAACACTTACCTGAAACTAAGGTTAGTGATAAAAATTAAATACTAAAAGGAATATATTCCGAAGATGAAGAGAAGAATAACAACAATAATTATAGCTTTATCTTGTCTGGTTTTAAATGCACAATACAATAAGAGTATTAAGATAGAGCCGGTATTAAAAACCGACACAACTTCACTTGGACAGAAGATTATATATCCTCAATTTAATGATAATCAGGTTACAATACTCAAAATAACAATGCCTCCGGGGAAATCGACCGGATGGCACAAACATCTGATACCAGTATTTGCCTATGTACTTGAAGGAACCATCACGGTAGAATTTGAAAACAAAAAATCTATAGTTTATCTGAAAAACTCAACGATATCAGAGTCATTCAACACTTATCACAACGGAGTGAACCGGGGTAACGAGGATGTAGTTCTGCTCGCCTTTTATATGGGTGAAAAGGGAAAGCCTCTTTCAGTTCCAATGGATAGCCTGAAGCTTACGAAATAAAAGGATCTGAAGTTTGAATAAGAGTTTCAGGGGCATGGCCGGCACCTCAATTCTTAAGTTTTTGTTAAATTTTAACCACTCCTCCTGTCTATGAAACAGGTGGCATGTAATTTGTCTCTATCTGATAATAAAAAATTAAAGGGATATGAAAACATTTAATAAAATTCTGCTAAGCCTGACGCTCTTTACCGGACTATGCTGCCTGACTATTCCAGGATATTCGCAGGGTGAAAAACTTACAAGACAGGAGAAGAAAGAGGTAAGAAAAGCTGTGCTGGCAAGGAACTTCGAAATCCTTGATTCGCTTATAAATGCAAGAAGTTTTGTTCTTTCAGCTGATTTCCTTCAAAGCAGAACCGGTGAAGTCATTCCGGTTGTCTCCACCCTGAATTTTATAAAGGTTGACAAGGATAGAGGGACTCTTCAGACCGGGGCTAATTCGGGTATGGGCTATAACGGGGTTGGCGGTGTTACTGCCGAAGGACGTATTGGAACCTGGAAGTTAACAAAAGATGTCAAAAAGCAGTATTACATGTTGCATTTTTCACTTGATACCCAATTAGGAAACTACGATGTTTTTCTGACTGTAAGTGCAGATAACCATGCCAGTGCAACAATCTCCGGACTCGGACCAGGAAGACTCACATGGAATGGCCACATTGCAACGCTTAATAATGCCAGGATTTTCAAAGGGCAGAATTCTATCTGACCTGCCTGAATACAGTATTATTATCTCTTTTCAGGATACCATTTGTCCCTGCAGCTAAACCGACATCCTCTTTCTTGCCATGAAGTAAACCGGTATCCCTGCAAGGACAATGATTAAACCTGGCCAGGTGAAATTTGGCTTCCTGATTATGAGGTCAATGCAAATCAGCAGTGCTGCAATTATATAAACAGCAGGCAGGACCGGATAGCCGAATGCCCTGTAGGGTCTCTCTTCATCAGGCTTTAACTTCCTCAGCCTAAAGATTCCAAAGATGGTAAGAATATAAAATAACAACACCGCGAATATCACATAATCGAGGAGGTCGCCATATTTGCCGGATAGGCAGAGGAGACTTGCCCATATTCCCTGTATTACAAGGGCAAAACCCGGGACAGAAAATTTATTCAATTTGGCCACTCCCTTAAAAAACAAACCATCCCTTGCCATAATATAATATACTCGTGCCCCCGACAGGATTAATCCGTTATTGCATCCAAAAGTTGATATCATTATCAGAACAGCCATAATGACCGCAGCAGAATCGCCGAAAATCTGGTAAGCAGCGGCGACTCCCACCCTGTCGGATGCAGCGAATTGAATTCCCCTCCCGGCCACATCGGCTGAAGAAGGATCGCCTTTCAATGGAAGAAGCATCAGGTAACCCACATTGGTCAGCAGATAAATTACGGTAACCAGGAAAACGCCCCAAAAGAGGCTAAGTGGAATATCCCTTCGCGGATTCTTCATCTCTCCGGCTATGAAAGTTACACTGTTCCAGGCATCGCTCGAAAAGAGTGAACCTACCATGGCCGTTCCTATTGCAGCTAACAAAGCAATTCCGCCTATGTCATGAATGGTGAAGGCTGAACCTGTTTTTGAAACCAGGCTTGTTGAAGTATGCCACATGTCGGCGAAATTCCGTGACCAGAAATTATTCTTCGATGCAGCAATAAATCCAAGCAATATTAATCCGATGATGGCAATTACCTTGGTAATTGTAAAGCTCATCTGGATAATCTTCCCGTTCCTGATTCCCCGGTAATTAATATATGTGAGTACAACAATACTGGCTATTGCAAGAATCTGGGCAGCTGAGACTGGTAATCCCAAAATATTAAAAAGTATATTCTTCTCGCTGAAGGCCGGGATAACCACTCCTGTGAATTTCGCGAAGGCAACTGCAACAGCTGCTATGGTGCCGGTCTGGATTACAAGAAAGAATGTCCATCCATACAGGAAACCCATCAAAGGACTATAGGCCTCTTTGAGGTAGACATACTGCCCCCCCGCCTTAGGCATCATTCCTGCAAGTTCGCCATAGCTCAGGGCAGCAATAATTGTCATCAAACCCGTTATCAGCCAGGTAAGCAGAAGGTAAAAGGGGGAGCCGACCGTTCGCGATATATCGGCAGAGACAATAAATATCCCTGAACCTATCATCGAACCTGCAACAAGTGAAATCCCGGTGGAAAGGCTTATGCTTCTTTTAAATTCCGTAGCTGTGGTCTCCATGGCTGATATTTTTTGATTTTTTTGTCAGTCAAAATCTGAACAGGTCTGCTTTTTGCTAAAAATCCGCAGTCAACACTCCGCAATCCGCAATTTAGTAATTTCGGATTGCGGAATGGCAATTTCGATTTGATTTTTACTACGTCATTTGTTTAAAATCCGCATTCCGCATTCCGTATTCCCAAATCCGCAATCCACAATTTTGCCAGTTCGGATTTTGGAATAACGATTTCGGGTGAGAGGATCGAATTCCGGATCAGAG
>CAIPJU010000903.1 GCA_903865465.1 uncultured Bacteroidota bacterium | reverse complement strand
CCGTAGTTACCCCATCTATATTGGCTCTGGCTTACTAAACCAAGCAGAACTTTATACGCAGCACATTAAGTCTAGCCAAGTTATCGTTATTACCAATAGCACCATTGCGCCTTTGTATTTAGATCAAGTTCTCAATCATTTAGGCAGCTTTAAGGTCGAAACGCTGATATTACCTGATGGTGAGCAATTTAAAACCTTAGACTATGTCACGCAAATTTTTGATAAATTACTAAGCTGTAAATTTAGTCGTAATTCTACATTAATCGCTTTAGGTGGCGGTGTTATTGGTGACATGGGTGGTTTTTCTGCGGCCTGCTATCAACGTGGCATCGCTGTCTTATTCCCAGCCAGTATTACCCGATTCTTCAAAAAGTGTTAAACTCGATGAGGTTATAGTTATTGCTGAAAGGCTGCCAATACTATTGAAGAAGAATACCGGGTCTCTGTCAATAGTAACCTCTGAAACACTCTCATCGATGCCGAAGTCGATCGGAGCTGAAGAAGCATTGAGGTTCGTTCCCGGAGTAAGGATTGATAACCAGCACGATGGTGAGAGAGTTCATCTCTCAATGCGTGGACAGGGAATCCTTACTGAAAGGGGATTGCGAGGGATTGGTGTGATTATCGACGGAATTCCCGTGAATGATCCTTCAGGCTTTGCTCCTGATCTGTACGATGTGGAATGGGGATCAGTAAAGAATATTGAAGTTCTTCGGGGACCTGTTGCAGGCTTATACGGCGGAAGCGGGGCTGGTGGAGTTCTTGTTATCAACACCAGGAGTGGCGGAGTTCAACCTCTTGGAGGTACAGTGAGCCAGAGCCTTGGGTCGAACGGTTTCACAAAATCACTCGTTGCGCTCGATGGTTCAAAAAAAGATGTTGATTATAATATTACTTTCTCGCATGGAGCAGGTGATGGTTACCGCGATCACCAGGCATTCCGCAGCAATAAATTATATGAGAAGCTCAATTTCCATCCTTCCCCAAAACTCTTGCTGACTCAGGTCATCTCTTATACAAGTTATTTCCAGCAGAATCCCGAGGGACTTAATGTTCTTCAGTTTGATAATCTTAAGCAGGCTAATCCCGATGCCAGGCCATTTAATGAGTATCAGAAAACTTCAAGGATAACGATTGGTTTATCTTCAAAATATAAAATCAGCAATTCACAGGATATTGATGCTGTAGTTTTTGTGCACTCAGGCGAATACAAGGAGACCAGCAATAAATGTGCAGAATACAGGAATATCACTAACCCGGGTGCAAATGTTCAGTATAATCTTCGTTTGGGGACCGGGAAGGTTAAAAACAATTTCAGTTTGGGAAGTGATCTTAAATGGCAGGATATTGGAATGTATAAACTTCAGAGTGCTGCTGACACCCTGCGAAAGGAGAGTGTTGACGAATCGAATATTGAAACAAATGTTTTGCTGGCCAATCAGGTGATCAGTCAGAGAAGCCTTGGTGCCTATGCCCTTTATAAACTTGAAGCAGGGAAGCTTACACTTACAGGTAGTATTCGTTATGATGACATTCATAATGGTCTTAACGATAAGATGATGGGAGCGGACTCTTCCAGAACCAGCTTTTCGAACAGGAAAACATCGATGCGCGCCGGTGCAAGTTATTCGATCAGCAATATTGCAAACTTATTTGCATCTGTTAGTCAGGGTTTTATGCCGCCATCGACCGAAGAACTCGCCAGTAATCCTGTCGGCTACAGTGGTTTTAATACACACCTGGTTCCTGCGACTTCAGTATGCAGTGAGATTGGGATCAGAGGCTTGAACGGGACGAGGTTCTATTATGAGATTACAGGCTTTCTTATGAATACACAAAATGATTTTTTCAGGTTCAAACAAACAGGCAGGGGTAATCAGGAGGTTTTTTACGGAAATGCCGGTAACAGCCACCGGCTTGGAATTGAATCTTTTGTTTCCATGAAAGTGGTAAAAGATTTATCAATTCAGGCAGCATACACATATTCGGATTTCAAATACACATCATCGGCAATTGATCCGGTATATACCAATCAGGCATATGTTTTGACAGTTCCTCCCGTTCCAGGTCAGTTGCTTCCAAATTCACCCAGGCATCAGCTTTATGCCGAAATCAGTTATTCAATTCTGAAAAAAGTGGTCGTGACATTTGGGACAGAAGCGCAATCGGAATGGGCTGTTTATACTGACGCCAATGCCTATTCAGGAAAGCTCGACAAGGCTATTTATCAAAACTGGCAGAGTGGCTTTAATTTATATAATGCTTCTGTTTCTTACAGCTTTGATTTATCAGGTCTGAAAAGTGAGTTGAGGTTCTCTTCACGAAATCTGGGAGGTATTAATTATATGGCTTTCACCGAGCCTGATCCAGACGGAAATGCCTATCATCCCGGTCCGGGAAGGGAGTTTTTTCTTTCATTGAAGGTTGAATTTAACCATTAATAGAAGTTCACTGTTTCAGTTGGGAAAAAGCGTATTTGGAACCTTTATTATTATACTCTTCCAATGGAAATCACCAATGAAGTAGTCCGGATCGCTTCCGGCAAGATGAACTCTGAATTCATAAGGATACTTATCGCGAATGGGTTTAGCAGTCTAAAAGCAATAAAATGTGCAGATGTTTTTCTGAATAACAGCCTTGAAGGAATCTACTCACATGGTGTAAACAGGTTCCCCAGGTTTATTAAGTATGTGAAGGCAGGACATATAAATCCTGATGCAGAACCGTCTTTGGTATTCCGGTCAGGTTCACTTGAGCAGTGGAATGGCAATAACGGACCGGGACCATTAAATGCCATGGCTGCTACCGAAAGGGCCATGGTCATCGCTGCTGAATCGGGTATTGGATTAGTCGCACTTGCCAATACCAACCATTGGATGAGAGGAGGAACTTATGGCTGGCAGGCCGTAAGGAAAGGTTTTATCTTCATTGGCTGGACAAATACAACTCCAAATATGCCGGCATGGGGTGCAAGCGACCACCGACTTGGAAATAATCCGCTTATACTTGCGGTTCCTAATGCCGATGATGCGATCGTTCTTGATTTCGCCATGTCGCTCTATTCATACGGCAAGATGGAACTTTACAGGAATGAGGGGAGACAACTGCCTTACCCGGGAGGTTACAGTAATGAAGGAATTCTTACCAGCGATCCGGTTGAAATACTTAAATCATGGAGGCCTATCCCTACCGGTATGTGGAAAGGTGCAGGACTGTCACTGCTTCTCGATATAATGGCAACCGTATTATCAGGAGGAGCATCTTCTCACGAAATTGGAAAAAAGGAGATTGAATCGAACCTTTCCCAGGTTTTTATTGCGATTGATTTAAGCAAGCTTTCAAATCTATCGTCGGTCGCGGCTTCTGTAAAAAGCATTATAGATGATTATAAGGAATCAGTACCTTCCGGTGAAAATTCAGAAATCCGCTATCCCGGAGAAAACATCGGGAAGATCCGGACTGAAAATTTTAAAAACGGGATTCCTGTTAATAAGGGTCTGTGGGATAAGATTTTGAGCTTATAAGGGGAGTCGGAAGACGGAAGTCGGAAGTCAGAAGACGGAAGACGGAAGACGAAAGACGAAAGACGGAAGACCGAAGACCGAAATCGGAAGCTGGTTACACTAAAGCTTTTCCTCGACTATTTCAAAGGGTATATTGTTATTATCTGAAAACAGAATCAGCTCGTCCTTGATAGTTTCATTAGTCTCCTGATATACTGATCCAAACCTGAGAAGAATGTTCTTGTTCGTTTTGAGCCGGAAAACCACCTTCATGGGATGAATATCTACCTTACTGATGTCGCCTGGGTTCATTACGACAGTAGGGAAGATGGAATCTTTTTTAAGAAGAATACTGTCCTGGGTTATTTCGATGAACCTTACAGCTTTGCCAAATCCGGTCCATATCTGGGCAATCCCGAACAGCATAAGGAAACCAATTGTAATCCAGAATGTTCCGGAAGACCTCATCGACTCGGGGCCAAGTATAAGCCACGCAATAGTTACGGCAATGCTGATTAAACCGAAAACTATTCTGATAATTTTCATAAAAGGGCCTGGCTGGGAACTTCCGAGTGAAAAATATTTCTTCTCCATAATACAATATTTAAAGCAATTTATTCTTTTTTAACAGGAATTCAAACTAATGTCACTTTGTGAGCTCGCTAAAATATATTTATCTTTATGATTTCCAATTAGAGAATGATAAATTAATTGTCTCAAATTACAGATGAAACAAAATAACTACCTGGTAATCCTCATTTTCGTAATATTTTTTGCCATATCGTTTTTAACGAATATCCTTGGCTCAATAAACCCAAATGTCAGTGACAGTTTTTCTCTGAGCGGAACAATGACGGGGATGCTTCCCTTTTCATTTTTTATTGCTTATGCCCTTATGTCAATACCCTCAGGGATGATTGTGCAGAAATATGATGAAAAGAAGAGTCTGATCTTAGCATGGATACTGGCTTTTGGAGGGGCAACTTTTTTTTCTTTGTTTCCATCATTCCCTGTTTTCATCTGTTCTCTCTTTCTCATCGGTTCGGGAATGGCCCTTTTGCAGGTAGCTATGTTTCCTCTTCTCAGGGTTGCAGGAGGGGAGGAGCACTTTTCATTTAATTCGGTTATTGTCCAGCTGGTTTTTGGTGTAGCTTCTTTTTTCAGCCCCTTTGTATATTCCTATCTGGTTTCACATCTTGGCGCCAATAAACTGAATGAAGGGATCTTTATTAAGGTCATGTCGTTCCTTACTCCGGAGAAACTTCCATGGGTCTCAATTTACTGGGTATTTGCATTCATATGTTTCATGATGATAGTGATAATAGCCCTATCCCGGTTTCCTCATGTTGTAAGGAAAGAAGATGAAATTGTCGGTGCATGGGAAACTCATGTTGATCTTTTCAAACAGAAGAGCGTTAATCTTTTCTTTCTTGGTATCTTCGCCTATGTTGGTGTAGAACAAGGAATTGCGAACTGGATATCAGAGTTTCTCCGCACTTATCACAACTTCCAGCCCGAAACAACGGGGGCTGCAACAGTTGGTCTTTTTTGGGGAATGATGACAGTCGGATGTTTCCTTGGATTGTTTCTTGTAAAATTGCTCGATGGCAAGATAGTATTGCGTATTTTCACTTTTGCCACCCTTGTTGTTTTGACGATAACCCTCTTTGGCAACTCAAGGATAGCTTTACTTGGATTTCCTGCCCTTGGCTTCTGCATATCAGTTATGTATGCCTTAATATTCTCGCTTGCTCTGAACAGTGTTTCAAGATATCACGGATCATTCTCGGGGATATTGTGTACTGCTATTGCTGGTGGTGCGATCTTCTCATTGCTGATAGGAAAACTTAAAGACATAATAGGCCTGCAGGCCGGAATGATGATTTTATACATACCTTTATCGTATATTCTAAGCTTAAGCTACTGGGCTAAACCAATCGTTCAGAATGCTACTTTTAAACAATCAAAACTAAAATCAAAAACAGAGAACAATGAAAAATGATGTAACAAAAAATCGGAAAAACCATCCGGGAATCTTCGCCCCGGCAGCTTTTACAGCTCTGATGCTGTTTGTTTTCACATCCGGAATATGGGCAAGCAGTGCAGATTCTACACAATGGAGACAGCTTTTCAACGGTAAGGATCTTACAGGATGGAAGCATGTCGGACCAGGAGAAAGATATGTGGAGGACGGTCTTTGCAAATCGCGTGGTGGTATGGGTCTTCTCTATTGGGAAGGTGAGAAATTTGGTAATTGCAAGATCCGCGTTGTCTACAGGATGCGCGATGAGAACAGTAATGCAGGTGTATTTATCAGGATCCCGGTCGAACCCCGCGAAGAGTGGATGCCTGTACATTATGGTTATGAGGTTCAGATCGATAATAAACCCGAGTTGTCAAATGAGGATGATTACCACTATACAGGAGCACTTTATTCCCTCACAAAACCTCTCGCTAAACCAGGCAAACCCGGTCCTGAGTGGAACACAATGGAAATAACTCTTGACGGTCCGAGAACTATTGTATTTGTTAATGGTGAAAAAGTTACTGATTATACTGAGGGACAGCCTGTTCCTGAGCGCAAATTCGACTTCGAACCACAACGAGGAAAGCGTCCAGAGTTTGGTTATATTGGTATACAGAACCATGCAGATTCTGATGTTGTTTTCTTTAAAGAAGTTTCGGTTCAGCCTCTTCATAAGGTTGTTAAACCAGGCAAAGAGATGATGCATAACGATCATCAGGCCAAACCTGTTAAGAAATAGCAGCAGAATCATCTCAGTTTCTTTATTAATTTATTAAAATTCAGAGATGAAAGATAAAAGCCAAACCGATTCCGGTTCAAAAGAGATTTCAAGGAGGGATTTCGTTAAGACTGCCACTACCGGAGCAGCCGCCCTTACAATACTTCCAAGCTTCACGGTAAGCGGTCTGGGACATGTGGCACCCAGCGACAAACTTCTGATTGCTGCTGTAGGATGTGGAGGTGAGGCGGCCGATGATATCCGTCATTATGCCATTGCTCCCAAGAAAAATGCTGAGATGGCCTTTCTTTGTGATGTAGATGACAGGAAGGCGGCACCAAGGATCAAGGAGTTCCCCAAGGCAAAATTCTATCACGACTGGCGTGAGATGTTTGACAAGGAGAGTAAAAATTTTGATGCTGTTTCTGTCGCTATCCCCGATCATAACCATGCGATTGTTGGATTGAGCGCCATGCAGCTTAAAAAACACCTCTACCTGCAGAAACCTCTTACTCACGATATATATGAAGCCAGGCTTCTCACAAAAGCCGCTGAAAAGTACAAGGTCGTTACCCAAATGGGTGACCAGGGTGCTTCCTGCGACGGGATGAGAACCTTGCGTGAATGGATTGAAGCCGACCTGCTTGGCGACATAGTTAAGGTGTATTGCTGGACCGACAGGCCGGTATGGCCACAGGGAATTCCCTGGCCCAAAAGCAGTGCTCCTGTACCTAAGGAACTAAAGTGGGATCTCTGGCTGGGTACAGCCGAAGATCCCGGCTATATCGAAAACCTTGTCCCCTTTAACTGGAGGGGCTGGTGGAGATTCGGAACAGGTGCACTTGGCGACATGGGATGCCATATAATGGGCCCTCCGTTCAAACTGCTCGAACTCGGTTATCCAACTGAAGTGACTTGCAGCGCCAGTACCGTTTACAATGGCATCTTTACTGAAGGTATTTACCCCGATAGCGGACCAGTATCAAGTTCAATAAGATTCCGGTACAAGCTGAAGAATGGTAAAGACCTTGACCTCTACTGGATGGATGGAGGTATAACTCCCGAACGTCCGCTGGAACTGGAAGATGGCAACCTTAATGACATCATGGGTGATTACCCTGGTCTCAACGACTATGAAGGGGCTACTCTCTTTATAGGGACAAAAGGTAAAGCTGCCTGTGGCTGGGGTGGAAGAAATCCCATCCTGTTGCCACTATCCCGTAATAAGGATATTAAGGTGCCACAGAAGTATCCACGGGTTGTCGGAGATATGG
>CAIPJU010000902.1 GCA_903865465.1 uncultured Bacteroidota bacterium | reverse complement strand
CCGCTTCTCCGGCTTGTTCCGGTTCAACAATCTCTTCAGTTATAACCGCTTCTCCGGCTTGTTCCGGTTCAACAATCTTTTCAGCTATAACCGCTTCTTCTGCTTGTTCCGGTTCAACAATCTCTTCCGGCTTTACCATTTCCGCAGACTGGTCTGGTTCAAAAGGCTCTACAGACAGAGCTGTCTCTTCAATCTTTTCGAGTATTGTAATTAGTTGAGGATCTGCATCTTTCACCGGTTCTTCATCCAGCACTGCCGGAGTTACAGGTCGGGATTGCTTTTCATTTAACAGATAATAGAGAACTTCCCTGTCAGCAATATGCATTGAATATTTTCGAAGCTGACTCTCAAACCTCACATCGCCATTTTCAAAAAGTCCTTTTAGAAGCAGCAGATGCGCACTCTGGAAATAGGGGAAGACACCCGTCAGCTCATAGATTTCCCTTATCATTTCACGGTTTACAGGGACTTTCCCTTCAAGCATATTTAAGAAGTCGCTTCTTCTCATGGCTTTTACCAGTTGACAAAGGCTTTATTGAAAATATCTTCAACAATCTTAACTACAATTTTGTCCGACAGATCTTTCTCAACCGCACTCAGGTCGAGGTTACTATTATAATCTTCATATCCTGTAAATGACTGATCATAACTATTATCGGGATCGACAGCATTGGTGAACTTAACTTTAACAGTAATGGTAAAACGGTTTGTAGCTGCCGTGGCATCGGCTGAAACGGTGAGTGGCCTGGTATTGTAATCGCTTATTTCACCCTCAAAGTTCACATCGCCAATTCCATTGATATATTTCAGGCTTGTCTGAGCCCTGCATTTATCGATAAGTGCATCGGTGATGGACTGGCTGAGACCGGGTTGAACAAGAGCCGCCCTGTTTTGAAAATACTGAACGCTGAAAGAGTGAACAGCCTGCGATATACTTGCTCCGGAAAAGGAATATGAGACCTTACATCCGTAAGATGTTGATATAATTGTTAAAATCAATACTATAAGGACTTTCCTGGCTGATATCATCTCCCGCATTTTATTATTCAATTCCATATTCCTTAATTTTTCTGTAAAGAGTCCTTTCTGAAATTCCAAGCTCGGCGGCAGCCATTTTTCTTTTGCCGTTAAATTTTTCAAGGGCCTTTTTTATCATCTCCTCCTCCTTGTCGGAAAGGGAAAGTGATTCTTCAATTATCTCTTCGGTATCCTGAATATCACTTCTTTTCGGGTGAGACTGGAATTCAACTGTAGCCTGTTCCTGTCCAGATGTAACATCGCCTTCGGCATCACTTTCCCTAAAGAGGTTTTTGATATATCCCGACTTGTCACTCCTCACTTGAATATCGCCATCACCGTGCCGGATCATATCGAAGACCAGTTTCTTCAGGTCGTTCATATCGCTTTTCATATCGAAAAGAATCTTATAAAGAATTTCCCTCTCTGAAGAAAAGGATCTCTCATCCTCTTTTCTTATTACTGCCGGGAGTTTTACACTTCCATAATCGGGAAGATAATTGCGAATGGTTGAGGCCACAATCTCCCTCTCACTCTCAATAATTGAAATCTGTTCAGTAATATTTTTCAACTGTCGGACATTGCCAGGCCATGCATAATTGAGAAGAAGGTTCCTGGCATCGGCATCAAGCCTGATTGGAGGCATCCGGTATTTTTCGGCAAAATCGACAGAGAACTTTCTGAAAAGCAGAAAGATATCCTCTCCTCTTTCCCTCAGGGAAGGGATTCTGATTGGAACGGTATTGAGCCTGTAAAACAGATCTTCTCGGAATTTCCCGTTCTCAACAGCTCTCGGAATATCTACATTGCTGGCCGCTATTACCCTGACATTGGTTTTTTGAACTTTCGATGAACCGACCCTGATGAATTCTCCTGTCTCGAGGACCCGCAACAACCTCACTTGTGTTGATAAGGGAAGTTCAGCTATCTCGTCGAGGAAAATAGTACCGCCGTCGGCCACTTCAAAATATCCTTTCCTGCTTTCAGTAGCCCCGGTGAAGGAACCCTTTTCATGTCCGAAAAGCTCTGAATCGATAGTACCTTCGGGAATGGCCCCGCAGTTTACGGCAATATACTGTCCGTGCTTTCTGGCGCTGAAATTATGAATCACCTGGGGAAAGATCTCCTTTCCCGTTCCGCTCTCGCCTGTTATGAGGACTGAAAGATCAGTAGGTGCTACCTGAACAGCAATATCAATTGCCCTGTTTAAACCCTCAAAATTCCCAATTATTGCGAAACGTTGTTTAATATTTTGCAGATCTTTCATTTCTTCTATAACAATTTGCAAATTTAACTTTTTTTTAAAACTCGGAAAGGCCCTTTTTTAGTAATTTCGCATCATGACAACTGATTTAAAGGCAATCTGTACCGGCATAATACCTGCGAGATACAAATCCACAAGGTTTCCTGGAAAGCCTCTGGCCATGATAGGTAATAAAACTATGGTACAAAGGGTATATGAACAGGCATCGCTGGCGTTGGATTTCGTTTATGTAGCAACAGATGATCAAAGAATTTACGACACGGTTACAAGTTTTGGCGGGAAAGCTGTTATGACATCTCCGCTTCACCAAAGCGGTACCGATCGTTGCGCCGAAGCAGTATCTCTCATCATGGAAGAGTCAGTCAGGAAAGTTGATATAGTAATTAATATTCAGGGTGATGAACCCTTTATTAAACCCGAACAGATTGAAATGGTTATGGAATGCTTTTCTGATGATAGTGTTGAAATAGCAACTCTGATCACAAAAGTTGAACAGGATGAAGATATTGCAAATGTCAATGAGCCAAAAGTTATTGTCACAAAGTCAGGAGATGCAATTTATTTCAGCAGAACTCCGATACCGTACATCAGGGGCGTTGATATTAGTGCCTGGCCTTCGAAACACCAATATTACAAACATATAGGTCTTTACGGCTACAGGAAGGGAACACTTGAAAAGCTGACCCGGCTCGAACAGAGCCCGCTTGAAAAGGCTGAATCGCTTGAACAGAACAGATGGATTGAGAACGGCTTCAGAATAAGAACGGCAGTGACTCCATGGGAGAGTGTCGGAATTGACACACCCGGAGATCTTGAAAAGGCCGGTTTATTAATTTGACAATTTATTTAGAAAAGATAACTTTAGCACAGTTTTTGATAGGTTTAACTAAAAAGTATTTATGAAGAAGAGTTTACTCTTTATTATACTATTTATGATTGCGTTTGCTGCTCAGGCTCAGAAAGATACGGCCAGCATTGCAGGTGTTCTGCCTCAAAGGACTCTTTTTGGGGATGCATCTCCTGTTACTGTGAGTATATATCCCGTACCTGTTAGGGAAAACAGCTTTACCATCAAGACCGACAAAGACATAGCATTCGTCAGAATTACCAATATTATTGGACAGGATATATATAGGGAGAAATATAGCACTCCTCTTCAGATGACTAAAATATTCCTCGAAAATCCTAAAAGGGGAATGTACCTGGTGGCAATTTTATTTGGTGACGGGACGAAAGTTGTTAAGAAAATAATGATAGAAGAATCTGAATAATTAAATTTCTTTAACTCAGGTTTTTTGTAATAATTTGATAATTAACATTGAACGGGAAATATTGGTTTCCGTTGCACAACCCAAAGACAAAATTCTAAATATTCTTGTTTTTGCTTAAAATTTTAATACAATTAATTATGTTCTAATTTATTAGTGACTAACTATTATGGAAGAAGGGGTAAACGTGTTTTCAATTAAGGATCTTGAGAATTTTTCCGGGATAAAAGCCCATACTATCAGGATCTGGGAGAAGAGGT
>CAIPJU010000901.1 GCA_903865465.1 uncultured Bacteroidota bacterium | reverse complement strand
GAAAAAAGTTCCCTTTTTCCGTTCAGCATGTCATCATTATGTGATAGCTTCTCTTTCATTTAAGCTTTTCAAAAAATTGTTTTGCAGTCTCTAATGGTATTGGTTTTATTCCAAGGAAGGCTACTACATTTGCTTCGCGATAGCCATTCCTGGTAAGGAGGTCACAATATTCAGAGGCGCTCTCAAAGGTAATAAATCTTCCGATCAGATAAGCAATGCTTTTATCATCCTGAATATGAATATCGACGCCCCTGGCTGCTGAAATCTTTTTCATACCTTCCATAACATCTTCCTTTACAGGCTTTTGCGATCGCATTACCTCAACCCTGAATGATAATGACGGAGGTATTGTATCAAGAGTATTTTCATTATTCCTGGCGGCCCCTGTAACACTTATCAGCGGACTCTTTCCCCACTCCTTTTCAAGAACAGCAGCTTTATCGGGAGTAATTTTTTTGTTGTCGGAAAGAGCAACTACAAAAGCATCGTTGAATCCCTTCGACCTTATCTCTGCAAGCGCTTTTACAGCGTCTGACATCTTCCTGAATAATCCGGCATAATATACGGTCTTATCTGTTCCATCGATGCGGAATCCATAAACAGGAGCAAGACCCTTAAAGAAGGATGGAGCCACCGGGTTTCGGAATACTGCTATCTGTATTCTGTAAATAAGCCCGGAAGGTGATTTTGGGTCTATTTCAATCTTTGCCTGAGGATCCCACCACTCTTTTCCCTGAAAATGAAAAGCCATTTCCGGCTCAGGAGTAGCTTTTGGGGAAATAACTTTCACGACGCCCTTTGCAGGCATAATTTTAAAAAGGGAATATATTTCTACCTGTTTTCTGCCTTCACTGGCAATGCTGGCAGAATTATCCTTCTGATTTTTCTTAACTTCTGATCTGACTGGCTCCGGAGCAGGAACCGGAATAGATGTTAATTTCTTATTCTCAATTGTATCTTTCAGGATTTCAGAACTTTTCTTTATAGCAGAAACTGCTTTTGCAGAGTCTGTTTTAATAACTGCAACTGACCTGGTAGAATCAGGTTTTACCATTATCGGAGTAACTTTCTCTGATTTCAGATCAGGTTTTTCTCCAATGCTATCTGCCTTCATGGCTTCGATTGAATTACTCTTTTCAGGCTGCTTAATTAATATTGAAGTACCTTTCGATTCTGCAAATTTTAGGTTGGCAGATTCCTGATAAGAAGTTGCCAACTTCTCGTTTTCCAAGATTTTATTAGCCAGTTCGATTTTCTCAGGGTCGGCTGCCTTTTCAATCTCTTTCTTTTGCAGAGCTACATGGCTGCTAAGCGAATCAGCCATATACTGAAACTCCATTGCCTGATCGACAAGCTTCTCAGAATTAACAGGAGGTTTCGGATCCTCTGGAACCGGAAGATTTACAGCCTCTTTAACTTCCTTCGTCACCTCTGTTTTGATCTTTGGCACGGGATTTATAACAGCTGCAGGTTTAGATGGCAGGGTATCAGCAGAAATCGTCTCTTTTACCTCTCCCCTTCCGGCTTTCGCCTCAAGAAGAAATTCCCTGACACCTTTCTTATCACTGATTTTTTTACCTGCCTCGTCAATATATGTATTAAAGGATCTAATGGCATCCTGGTATTTTCCATTCATCTGCTGGGCTCTTCCCAGGTAGAACCAGGCATCGGAAGGTAAGGAACGCACCGCAGTTGAATTCCTGATCGACTGGTCCATCAGAGCAAGGGCTTCACCCGGGTTTCTTCCCAACTCCACAAGCGAAGCTCCGCAATAATATTTATAAAGAGGATCTTTTGAAAATTCTCTAAGAAGTTCATTGAAATCTTTATACGCTGTCTCATAATCCCGTGCGGAAAAGGCCTCCATTGCTGACTGCCGGATTGGTTTCTGAACTGTACCCTGAGACCACAGGCAGTTATACGCTGTTCCTGCTGATAAAGCAAGAAATAACATTATCATCTGCCGGTTAATTTTCATAAATAAATTTTTAATAGTTGTATAACTAAATCTTATCCTTCCTGCTATTACATGATCCTTACCCATGTTAAAGTAAGTCATGTTAATAACAATTGAACAATTGCTTGCTGATTACGGTTCAAACTTCGTAAATTTACCCATAATAACAAAATAAATAAGCTATGGCGCAACTAAAAGAAGGGATGAAAGCCCCTGACATTGAAGGTATCGATCAGGATGGTAATACTGTACGATTAAGTGATTACGCCGGTAAAAAGATTATCCTTTACTTTTACCCCAAAGACAATACATCCGGCTGCACAACTGAGGCCTGTAATCTTCGCGATAACTATGCCGATCTGCTCAGCAAGGGATTTGCTGTTATAGGCGTGAGTCCCGACAGCGAAAAATCACATAAGGGATTTGCAGGTAAATACTCACTGCCATTTCCACTGATTGCCGATACGGGCAAAAAGATTCTGAACGATTATGGTGTCTGGGGCGAAAAGAAGATGTATGGGAAAAGTTACTTAGGTGTTATAAGGACAACCTTCACTATCGATGAAAAGGGAATTATTGAGAAAATAATAACAAAAGTAGAAACTGCCAGACATTCTGAGCAGATTTACAGTCTGTACAATATGTAAAAACAACTATATGGCTAACGAAAGAAAAGAAATAAACAAGGACAAACTGAAGGCTCTTGAAGTCACTCTCGGAAAGATCGAAAAGGATTTCGGAAAAGGAACAATTATGAAGCTTGGCGATCATGCCATCGAGGATATTCAGGTAATTTCAACAGGATCTATTGGTCTCGACGCCGCTCTGGGTATCGGCGGCTTGCCCAGGGGAAGGGTTATTGAGATCTACGGACCCGAAGCTTCAGGGAAAACAACTCTGGCAATTCATGCCATCGCCGAGGCACAGAAAAACGGCGGAATAGCAGCTATAATTGATGCTGAGCATGCCTTCGACCGCAACTACGCCGAAAAATTGGGTGTTGATGTCGAAAACCTACTTATCTCACAACCCGATAATGGGGAACAGGCCCTTGAGATAACCGATAACCTGATCAGGTCGGGTGCAATCGATATCATAGTCATCGACTCCGTTGCCGCCCTTACTCCCAAAGCCGAGATCGAAGGCGAAATGGGCGATTCAAAAATGGGGCTCCAGGCGAGGCTCATGTCGCAGGCACTGAGAAAACTAACTGCAAATATCAACAAAACCAACACTTCATGCGTCTTTATTAACCAGCTCAGGGACAAGATAGGTGTGATGTTTGGTAACCCCGAAACTACCACCGGAGGTAATGCACTTAAATTCTATGCCTCAGTAAGGCTTGATATCAGGAGAACAAGCCAGTTGAAGGAGGGTGAAGAGATTATTGGAAGCAGGACAAGAGTGAAAATTGTCAAGAACAAACTGGCACCGCCATTCAAGAAAGCTGATTTCGACATCCTTTATGGTGAGGGGATTTCTCAACTTGGCGAAATAGTCGACCTTGGAGTCGATTTCGAGATAATCAGAAAAAGCGGGTCGTGGTTCAGTTATGGCGACACAAAGCTTGGTCAGGGTCGCGACTCGGTAAAGCAGATTCTCAGAGACAATCCTGAATTATATGATGAGCTGAAAAACAAGATATCCGAAGCACTTAAAAAATAATAATCCATAAACTGGGAGTTTCAATGAAAAGAGTATTATTGCCGGTAGTTTTTCTGGCACTGCTTCTCGCTTCTTCTTGCAAGGAAGAAAAGCAGGTAAAACCTGTAGTTTCAGGACCGCAAATAAATAACCAGCTCACTTCAGAAGAGAAAGCTGGCGGAGTGATGACTCCCGAATTAATGTGGAAATTCAGGCGGCTTGGTTCATTTGCACTTTCACCTGACGGACAGAACGTTCTTTATACCCTTACCGACATCGATCTGGCGACAGAAGCCCGTCAAACCGACATCTACAAAATTCCTTCATCAGGAGGAGAACCTGTCAGGCTTACTAACGACGGGGGGTCGGCACCTCAGTGGTTCAACGATGGAAAGTCAATAGCCTATGTCAGCAAAGGCTCACTTTTTTCGATGAATGCTGACGGATCACAGCAAAAATCAATAACAGGAGCAGTTAGTGACTTTGACGGCTTCAGTGTATCTCCTTCGGGAAAGAACATCTACTTTATAAAAAGGATAAAGGTCGACCAGACTGCCAATGAGAAACACAATCTCCCAAAGGCGAAGGTTAGGATCATTAACGACCTCATGTACAGGCACTGGAATGCATGGAGCGACTATTCCTACAGCCATATCCTTGTTGCTTCATTTGACGGAAGCTCAGTGTCAGGCGAAAAGGATATCATGAACGGACAGAGGTTTGAATCTCCCCTCGCTCCCTATTTCGATGAAGGTGAGATTTCATGGAGTCCCGATGGAAAATCAATAGCTTATACGACCAAAAGGCTTTCAGGTAAAGAAGATGCACTCAGTACAAATTCCGACATCTGGCTTTACAATCTCGAAACAGGTAAAGAGCTTAATATCACAGAAGGAAATAAAGGCTATGACCGGGCGCCGGCTTTTTCTCCCGACGGATCAAAAATAGCCTATCAGAGCATGGAGAGAGATGGCTATGAGGCTGATCTCGACAGATTGTTTGTATATGACATAAAGGAAGGAACCAGAAAATGGATAACAAAGGGTTGGGATTTTGATGTCTCTAATATTTCATGGGCTGATAATCAGACACTTTACTTTGCATGCACCCATCTGGGTACTTCTCAGATTTTCAAATCTGATCTTGAGGGAAAAGGGGTTTCAAAGTTAACAGAAGGAATCCATGATCTGGGACCCTTCAGCCTGAAATCCAATGTTATGGTATCTCAGCTCTGTTCCATGTCGATGGCTCCCGAATTATCAGTCATTGATCTGAAGACAGGATCGATAAAACAGATCTCATCGATCAATAAGACCATCTACGATAACATAAAGATGGGAAAGGTTTCAGAGAAATATATCAAAACAAAAGATAAGAAAGATCTTCAGATGTGGGTGATATATCCTCCTGATTTCGATCCGTCAAAGAAGTACCCTGCACTGTTGTTTTGTGAGGGCGGGCCACAGTCGGCTCTCGATCAGTTCTGGTCCTACAGGTGGAATATGCAGATGATGGCAGCAAAAGGCTATATTGTATTTGCTCCTAACCGGCGTGGGGTGCTTGGATTTGGACAGGAATGGAAGGAACAAATTTCCGGCGATTATGGTGGTAAAAATATGCAGGACTATCTCGATGCCACCGATGCCATGGCAAAAGAAACATATGTCGATGCTAAGAAAATGGGGGCAGTAGGCGCCAGTTACGGCGGATATTCAGTTTTCTACCTTGCCGGCATTCATGGTGGAAGATTCAAAGCCTTTGTCGCCCATTGCGGTGTCTTCAATTTCGAAAGCGAGTATGGATCTACTGAAGAAATCTGGTTCAATAATAAAGATTATGGAGGTCCTTACTGGAAGAATACTCCAGGTTACAAGTTCTCACCGCATCGTCTTGTTGAGAAATGGGATACTCCAATTCTTATTATTACAGGTCAGAATGATTTCAGGATTCCATATACCCAGAGCCTCGAGGCTTTTACGGCAGCCAAACTTCATGGGGTTCCAAGCAGGCTTCTTTTCTTTGAGGATGAATACCACTGGGTAATCAAACCACAGGATTCAGTTATCTGGCAAAGGGAGTTTTTCGAATGGCTTAATACTTACCTCAAATAAGGTTTGTGGCACTTTTGTCATCTCTATGAACCTCTGTGTGATCTAAGTGGCCCTCTGTGTAAGTTTTTAAAGTTACACAGAGGGCCGCAGAGTGATCACTGAGTGCTGGAGAGAATTCGAAT
>CAIPJU010000900.1 GCA_903865465.1 uncultured Bacteroidota bacterium | reverse complement strand
GATATTTTCAGAGGTATGACTCTGGCATTCATGATAATTGTGAATACCCCCGGAAGCTGGAAATATATTTATCCTCCCTTGCGCCATTCTGAGTGGAACGGTTGTACCCCAACCGATCTGGTCTTTCCCTTTTTCCTTTTTATTGTGGGAGTATCACTCTGGTTCTCCATGAAAAAGTATAAACACTCCTTCAACGGAGGATCAGTATTAAGAATCTTCCGACGGGTGCTGGCAATATTTTTACTCGGTATTTTTCTTGCCGTATTTCCCTATTTCGGGCGAGATTATTCGACCCTGAGAATAATGGGAGTACTTCAAAGGATTGCACTGGCTTATGGTATAGGAGCCTTAATATGCCTTGCGATAAACCGGCAGTATTTGTGGATTGTTCTGGTAATTATTCTATTGTCTTACTGGGGTCTGCTTCTCTTTTTCGGTGGAGCGCATTCTTTTGGTCTTGAAGGAAATCTTGTTACCCGGGTCGATCTCTCACTCCTGGGCGCAAAACATCTTTACAAGGGTTTCGGCATTCCTTTCGACCCTGAAGGACTCCTTAGCACTCTACCCGCTGTCGGAACTGTAATTATAGGGTTCTATTGCGGTGAAATTGCAGGAAAGTCGTCAGAATCGAAGAGTACTTTTTTTAAACTCTTCATTATCGGCGCTGGTCTGGCAGGCCTTGGCCTCCTGTGGAATAAGTTATTTCCTATTAACAAACCGCTCTGGACAAGCTCATACGTTTTATATACAGCAGGCATTGCCATGATGATCCTTTCCTTGCTTTATGTTATTGCTGACAGGATGAAGTTTCAGAAATGGTCTTACTTTTTTTTAGTACTCGGGACTAATTCACTGTTTGTTTTTTTCCTTTCAGGAATATGGACAAGATTAATCCTTCTGATTAAGGTCTCATCCCATGGCATCCCACTCAGTTTATATGAATGGTTCTGGGAAAAAGCATGCGTGCCGGTGGCAGGTAATACCGGCGGAAGTCTCATGTTTGCGATAATTAACCTGATAATCATCTGGTCTGTTGCTCTTATTCTGTACAGGAAGAAGATAATGATAAGACTTTGAAAATAACTGCAACTCTATTTAAACCACGGAAGAAAGGAAATTTAATGATTGAGACCGACATTGTATCTGACGGGTACAGGGAATTATTTGGCAGCAGTAATTTTGAGATCAAAGCACTGCCAAAATCAGGTTCCGACAGGCGTTATTTCAGGATATTCGATGGAGACGATACTATAATAGGTGCCTATAATGCCAATCCGGAAGAAAACAATGCCTTTGTTGGTTTTACTAAGCATTTCATAAGCAAGTCGCTTCCTGTGCCTGAAGTATTTGGATATCTTCATGATAAAAATGTTTATTTCCTTCGCGACCTTGGCGATATGAACCTCTACACTTGGCTGCATAACAGGCAGGATATGAACGATTTTGGATCGGAACCAAAAGAACTATACAGAAAAATCTTCGATAAGCTTATCCTGTTTCAGACCGAAGGGATCGATGGTCTCGATCTGGAACTTTGCTATCCTCATAAAAGCTTCGACAGGCAATCGATGATGTGGGATATGAACTATTTTAAATATATGTTGCTGAAGCTTCTTGCCGTGCCTTTTAATGAAAGGCAACTGGAATACGATTTCAATACTCTGTGCGATTATCTTCTTGAAGCGGGGCAG
>CAIPJU010000899.1 GCA_903865465.1 uncultured Bacteroidota bacterium | reverse complement strand
CCACCGAAGCAGATTGGACCACTTTATCTACATTCCTTGGTGGAGGAAGTATTGCAGCCGGACCCTTGAAAGAGACATGCTTTGTTCATTGGGAGATTCCAAATGCCGGAGCTACAAACAGTACCGGTTTTACTGCTCTTCCGGGAGGTTATCGCGATATTACCTGGGCTTATTCAGGTATCGGTTATGGTGGACATTACTGGAGCTCAACCGAGGTTAGTTCAAACATGGCATGGGATCGTTACTTCAGAGCTTCCACAACTGATATTGATATAAACCCTACCGGATTCAGTAAATCACTTGGTTTCTCAATACGATGTATCCAGGGAGAATTGCCAGTAACATCAGTTCCTCTCCTGAATACTATTGCAATTAGCGATATTACAGCAATATCAGCTATTTCAGGTGGCAATATTACTTCAGATGGAGGTTCAGCAGTTATTACTAGGGGAGTTTGCTGGAGCATGTCACCGGTTCCAACAATTACAGATAATATAACCACTGACGGAACCGGGACAGGAGTATTTACCAGCAACTTAACAGGTTTAACTGCTGGAAATACCTATTATGTAAGGGCATATGCTTCAAATAGTTCAGGAACTGCCTATGGTGATGAAATTACGTTCACTACTGTTGGTTCAGATCTCGCATCACTTACGACCACCGATTTGGAATGCATTTCGGTGACCTCAACATCAGCCTCAACAGGAGGAGATATTACCTCAGATGGTGGAACATCTGTTACTTCGAGAGGGGTCTGCTGGAGTACTTCTGCCGGTCCGACAATAGACGATGGCCTTACTTCCGATGGTACAGGTACAGGTAGTTTTACAAGCCTGATCACGGGGCTGACTCCCGGAACGACTTATTATATCAAGGCATATGCCTCCAACAGTATCGGGACTTCTTACGGCAATGAATTAAGTTTCACAACAATGCCATTATTTCCTAATTGCGGTAATATAAGTGATAATGACGGTAATATTTATAAAACCGTCACAATCGGTACTCAATGCTGGATGGCAGAAAACTTAAAATCAACAACATACAGAAATGGAGATCCTATACCAAATGTTACCGATACCTCGGTCTGGCCGGCTTTAACTGTGGGAGCCTATACCTGGTACAACAATGATGAAGCGACCTATAAAGCAAATTATGGCGCAACATACAATTGGTATGTAGTTGCTGACAGCCGCAACGTCTGCCCCGAAGGATGGCATGTTCCTTCTGATGTAGAATGGGAAACACTTGCAACCAATCAGGGTGGCCGAGAAATTGCAGGCGGCAAAATAAAAGAACCATGTTTAACTCATTGGATCGCACCAAACAGTGATGCAACAAACTCAAGTGGTTTTACAGGACTTCCGGGTGGCGGACTCTATCCCTGGGGTTACCAGGGGCTTGGCATAAACGGTTACTGGTGGAGCTCAACTGATGCTCCATTAGAAAAGGCAGTAATGAATTATGTTGGTTATGCTGACGGATGGCTGAATTGGAGTAATATTGAATGGAAGTATTACGGTCATTCTATACGCTGTTTAAGTGATGGGATAATTTCAAATCCGGCCCTGCCGGTGGTCACTACAATGGCCCCGATGAATATAGATCCGTACAAGTGTGACTCAGGGGGAAATGTAACCTCCGATGGAGGAATGCCGATAATAGCAAGGGGCATTTGCTGGAGTACCACGCCAGCTCCCGGCCTGGTAACTTACTCAACATCAGATGGGACTGGCACAGGAATCTTTTCAAGCTCTGCAACAGGATTGATCCCGGGAACGACTTATTATATAAGGGCATATGCTACAAACAGCGTTGGAACTTCATACGGCAACGAGGTTACCTTTACCACTGCACATGCCAATTGTGGAACTGTTTCTGACATTGATGGAAATCTATATAATACAGTAATAATTGGTACTCAATGCTGGATGACTGAAAATCTTAAAACTACAAAATACCGGGATGGAGAATCAATCCCAAATGTTACTGATGCTGCTGCCTGGTCGGCTTTAACTTCGGGAGCCTACTGTTATTACAACAATGATGTAGCTACATATCAGTCAGTCTATGGCTCTTTATATAACTGGTATACGGTTGCCGATACCCGACAGCTTTGCCCGACGGGATGGCATGTGCCTACATATGATGAGTGGACAACCTTAGTCGATTACTTAGGTGGTGGTACTTTTGCAAGTTTTGCTCTAAAAGAAGCAGGTACTGCACATTGGCTAAGCCCCAATAGTGGAGCCACCAACAGCAGTGGTTTTACGGGTCTGCCAGATGGCTATCGCGTTGCACAGGGAACGTTTGTCGAAGTTGGCAATTACAGTGGCTGGTGGAGCAGTACTGCGACCACTGAAACTTACGCATTAAATAGGGCGCTTGACAATAATTATACCACTGTCTGGTCAATCCAGGATGATAAACGGATAGGATTCTCTGTTCGCTGTATTCAGGGGGAATCAACCATCATACCCGTTGTGCCTGTCATAAATACATCAATAATATCCGGGATTACTTTGACCTCCGCTATGTCAGGTGGTACTATCACTTCGGATGGTGGAGCAATAGTAACTGCAAGGGGAGTATGCTGGGGCACAACATCCGGCCCAACGATATCAGATAATTTAACTTCAGATGGAATAGGAACAGGAAGCTATGGAAGTTCAATCACGGGATTGACTCCAGGAACAACTTATTATGTAAGAGCTTATGCCACTAATTACATAGGTACTTCTTATGGGGATGAAGTTACTTTTACCACAACAGCAGCAATTGCAAACTGCGGAACTGTTACCGATTTTGACGGGAACGTTTATAATACTGTAACGATAGGCACTCAGTGCTGGATGTCAGAAAATCTGAAAACCACCAGGTACCAGAACGGAGATCCAATACCAAACGTCACTGATAATACAGCTTGGGCGGCTCTAAATACCGGAGCGTATTCCTGGTACAATAATGATGCAGCTTCATATAAAACTACGTATGGCGCCTTATACAATTGGTATTCAGTAGCTGACAGCCGAAATGTTTGTCCGATCGGATGGCATGTCCCCACCGATTCTGAATGGACCATTCTCACCGACTATCTGGGAGGAGAACAAGTGTCTGGCGGAAAACTTAAGCAAACAGACATTACATTATGGAGTACTCCGAATGACGGCGCTACCAATGAAAGCGGCTTTACTGCCTTACCTGGTGGCGTTCGTCACAATCTCGGAGAATACTACAACATCGGCTTAGTTGGTTGGTGGTGGGCTTCTACAGAGTATTTAATTGATTACGGATGGGTGCGCTCCATGCAGTATAGTACCAGAGATGTCTCGAGTCATGGAGAGTATAAGCAATTTGGTAATTCTGTCCGTTGTGTTAACGATTCTCCCTGAATGATACAAAAATTCGTTTAAGATTTGGTATCTTTTTTCAACGAATTAAATAAATTTAAATAGCTGACGCATTATTTCCTGGTTCCTTAATTGAGTATTCAAAAAGGATTTCCTGAAACGATATTGATGTTATAGATTCTTAAGTTTTGCCTGAAAACAGCTCTAATTTATCTATATTTGTACCTCAAACTAAATTAAGATGGTTATTGAAAAGGATGACAAGCTGATCCTGCTTACAAATGACGACGGGTTATATGCTGCCGGACTAAGGACTCTGCTTGAGGTTATTGAAGAGTTTGGAAAAGTGATACTTGTTTCCACCACCGAGAGCATGTCGGGTATGTCGCAGGCTCTTACTGTCAAGACTCCTCTCAGGGTCAAATTGCTGGAAGAGAATGACAGACATAGAATTTATGCCTGTAACGGGACTCCTACAGATTGTGTTAAACTAGCTATAAATCAACTTGTTGAAAGGGCTCCCGACTGGCTGGCATCGGGTATTAATCACGGATCTAATGCCT
>CAIPJU010000898.1 GCA_903865465.1 uncultured Bacteroidota bacterium | reverse complement strand
TCTTCCTCGATCGAAGCAGTCGGTGGCGAGATGAATGCCTTCACTGGCAAGGAATACACCTGCTTTTATGCCCGAGAATTGCCAAAACCAGAATTGATATAATCCCTCTTACCTGCTCCTTCGCTGCTGTGTTAATAAGTTCCTGACTAATTGAATTCATCTGGGTTGCCCGTTTAAATGATGAAACCAACAGGACGCCAGCCATAATTGAGACTCCGAATATTGAGATGAAGCCAACCCCTGCAGAGACATTGAAATAATACCCCCTGATGAGCAAAGCAGCTATTCCTCCTGCCAGGGCAAATAAAATGCAGCTCGCCGTAATCAAAGTATCCCTGAAGTTCTTAAAAAGCAAAAACAGAAAGGTAAGTACGATAATAAGAGTAAGCGGAATGGTTAAGCCCAATTGCTTACCCGCTCTCTCCAGATTTTCATACTGGCCTCCGAAAACCAGATCATATCCCTTAGGAATCTTTACTCCCCTTTCAATTCTCCCTTTAAGTTCCTTTACAAATCCTCCCTGGTCCCTGTCCCTGATATCAGTCCTTACGGTGATCATTCGCTTGTTGTTGTAGCGGTAAATGTTGGTCTGACCTTCAATAAAGTTTATATCAGCCAGCTGGCTCATAGGGATAAGCGATCCCCCGGCCGAGGGGACAAGGAGTTTTTTTATTTCATCTATATTATTCCTGAACTGGGGTAAATATCTGATTACAATATCGTAGCGCTTTGTTCCGTCATAAAGTACTGAAATAGGTTTTCCACCTATGGCAGCTTCAACCATATTCTCCACATCCGAAACGTTAATACCGTAACGTGCAGCATGTTCACGGTTAATCTTTATAGCCAGTTGTTCCTGTGTGCCTTCCTGTTCAATGTTAACCGATTCACTTCCTTTCATCGATTTGATTATAGCTGAAATGTTGTCAGCCTTATTTCGCATCAGCAACAAGTTATCTCCTACTACCGATACTGCAAGATCGGCTGCGCTACCATTCACAATTTCGAGGACCATATCGATTATGGGCTGGCCAGATGAAAAACGGACGCTTGGCAACTCTCTCTCAAGATCGGCCTTTATCAACTTCACCAGGCTCTTTTTTGGAATAGTATCGCTCCATAAACTATAATCCTTCAAGCCTACGAGGATCTCATTCCTGTTCGAAGGAAAGGGGTCGGTACCATCATCATTTCTGCCTGTCTGCGTTATGACAAATGCAATCTGAGGATATTTCGCTATTACACTTCGGATCTTTGGTGCATATTTTGCATTTTCCTGGATGGTAATACCAGAAGGGTAATTTCCCCTAAGGAAAATTGAACCTTCATCGAGTGATGGCAGAAATTCAATACCCAGGAAAACACCCAGACCAAGGACAGTTATAATAACAGCAAATCCGATCAGGACTGTTTTCTTGTAATTTTTAAGTAAATGACTGAGGGTGCCAGAATATTTGGCTTCCGCAAAATGGAGGAAGAAATTCTTTGGCTCTTTAACTGGTTTGCCTTTGCCTGAAATATTTTTACTATAAACAAAAGAGACTAAAACCGGAATAGCAGTCAGGGCCAGAATCATTGAACCGATAACTGCAAACGCAAGGGTAAGGGCCATGGGAGAAAAAAGCTTGCCTTCGACCCTTGTCATCATGAGGATTGGCATGTATGCAAAAACGATTATTGTAACTGAGAAGAAAATTTCTCTGCCAATCTCCTGAGCCGAAGCCAGTGTAATGCGAATTATCCCTCCCTCTTTTTCTTCAGGCGTGGCAAGGCGGTACTTTCGGATAAGATATTCCACCATTACACAGGCCCCGTCCACAATGATTCCAAAATCAATAGCTCCCAGTGAAAGCATATTTGCAGGTATCCCTGTAAAACGAAGCAGAATAAACGCGAAAAGCAGTGAAAAGGGAATTGTAAGAGTAACAACCAGGGCGCTTCGGAAGCTTCCCAGGAAAAAGATTAAAACTATTATGACAATGCTTACCCCTTCAAATAAAGTTCTGCTGATCGTTTCAAGAGTATGGTCGATAAGGAAACTGCGGTCATAAAGTGTTCTGATCTTCACCCCTTCTGGTAATTCGTGCTCCTGAACCTCACTAATACGCTGTTTCAGCTCCACAAGGACTTTATTGGGGTTTTCGAAGCGCCTGAGCAAGACGATACCCTCCACCCCATTGTTCACATTGATACTATCCTTGGCTATAGTATATCCCAGGACACCGTTTGGTGGCGGAGGTGCAATCTCAACACTGGCAACATCACGTACAAAGACCGGAACTCCGTTGTCAGACTTCAGAATTATATTTTCAATATCCGTTTCGTTGGTTATTGCTCCAAGGCCGCGAACGGCAAAACCCTGTGCTCCCCGTGCAATAATTCCCCCTCCTGTATTCCGGTTATTCTCATTAACAGCTGTTTGAACATCATCGAGGGTAAGGTTATATTTGCGAAGCTTGTCGGGATATAGCAGAATATGAAATTGCTTCAGAGGGCCGCCAAATGTAGTAATATCAGCAACCCCGGAGGTTTGCAGCAAATAAGGCTTTATCACCCAGTCCTGAAGGTCCCTTATCTGCGTAGGCGAAAATGTTGGAGGAGCCTCAACGACATAGCGAAGAATTTCTCCGACAGCTGTTGTCAGAGGTGCCAGCTGTGAAGTAACCCCGTCGGGTAACTGGACAGTTGCAAGCCTTTCCATAACCTGTTGCCGGGCGAAATAATCATCTGTTCCATCCTTAAAGTTAAGCTGAACTACTGAGAGACCAAAAATTGTCCTGCTTCTCCTGTCTGAAACATTCGGAGTGCTTTGCAATGCTCTTTCAATTGGAACAGTGACCTGTTGTTCAACCTCTTCGGCTGCCCTGCCCTGGTATTCTGCAACAATAATTACGTTGGTATCGGCAATATCGGGATATGCTTCGAACTTAAGCTGAGTAAAACAAAAATAACCTATAACCATAATTGCCAGACTGATGGCAATGACCAGCCAGCGGTTCTTGAGAGAAAAAATGAGTAGTTTTTTAATCATTTAATTCCAGGCTTCAACTTGTTGGGTAATAATGAATCCGCCTTTCCAAACTTTTCTCAATTCGGTCAGCACCGTGTTTATCTTTTCAGTTTCATCAATGAAAGTTATTAATACAGGTGTTTCATCGAAGCTGAAGAGATCGTTTGGCCTTTGGACCAGTTGGTTTTTGCCAAAGCCAAGCCTCCCCCTGAATACTGTAGCTCCGATTATTTTATGCTTTGCAATAAAGTGCAAGATAAACTCCTGCAATGTCTGCCCGCCGATGAGGTCATCAGCATCTATGAATATTTCTGCCTTTAACATTTTCAACTTTTTAGTAGCCAAAACTCAACCCTTTTAACTGCATAACACCCTCAACTGCAATTTCGTCTCCTGAATTCATTCCTGAAAAGACGATTATCCTGTCACCTATCTGCTGACCAGTCTGAATTTCTCTCCTCTCAAATTTTGTGGAGTTTGTTTTTATAAAAACATAATTCCTTCCCTGTACCGTTACCAATGAATTTTTGCTAATGTTGATAAAGCTTCCTTCACCCAGACTTATTGAAACATTGGCAAACATTCCCGCTTTAAGTTTGCTGCTGCTTTTGTTCACTCCTATCCTTAACTTGACCATTCTTGTTGTATTATCAATAGCGTTGACAATACCATCAATCTTTCCGCTAAATTTTTCCTCAGGGAAGGCTGTAAATTTTATGCTGCAGGTATCTCCCTCCTTTACTTTGCTGATCTGGTTTTCAGGAATATCACAAATGATATAAGCAGTTCCGGCTTTGGCATTTCTCAATATTGAAGGGTGGAAACCACCTGATTCGAGCTTTGCTTCATGTTCGATAAGGGCAGCCCTTTCATTTGCCAGATTTGTCTGTTCCATGCTCAGTGCTGCCTGGACATTTAATAAATCCTGGCCGGTAGCAGCACCATGCTGTTGTAAATCCTTCGTACGTTCCAGCTCAATCTGTTTCTGCCTGATATTGATATTCTGAATCTGATTTATGTTGATCTGATGTTGTATTAATTGTGTGTAATTGGTCGCCAGATCGGGGTTCTCAAACAAAATTAAGTTTTGTGATGCTCCAGAGCTTGATGTAACAACAGTTGCAGCAATTTCGCCGATAGCCTCAAAATTTGTCATTATATCGGTATTTAAAACTTTTTCCGTCTTAAAAAATGAGGTGCTCCTTTCATCAGGAAAGGAAATTGAGACCCCGTCGTTGCTGATAATCGGTTTTGACTCTTTTGTTGCGTATTTAGCTTCCTTTCTGTGACACGAAGAAAAGAGGATCAAAACTGATAATATGCAGATTGAATACTTCATCATTGTGCAATTTGATTAATTAATCCCGTGGCAAAAAGGAGTTGAACATAGCTTTGATGATATTGCTGCAATACATCATAGTACTGTTGTTCGGTTTCAAGCCAGCTCCGTTGCGCCTCCAGGAAATCGATAATTGTGGTTCCGCCTCTCAGGTAGGCATATCTCACATTATCCAAAATAGTCTGAGACTGTTCCAAAACAGATTTAAAACGCTTAACATTCTCTTGCTGTAACTTATAACTTGAAAATGCAATATCCACTTCGGTCTGAAGTCTGGATTGAATCGTTAGCAATTGCCTCTCGGCCTGTTGTCTGAGTATGACTGATTTCTTTATTTCTCCCTGGTTGCGATTGGAAATCATCAGTTCGAATGATACGCTGAATCCGATATAGGGGACGGCGTTTTGCGGATTATAGATAAAACCCAGTTCTGGCTGGGGAAAGGCAAGACTTTTTTGAAGCTTAATGTTGCTGTTTGAAGCATCGATAAGTGATTTGGCAGCAAGAATATCACTCCGGTTCGATGCCGATCTACCCAGAAGAGTATCTATCACAGCAGCGACAGGCAAAGCAAAGTTATATGTGGTGTCAATGGCAACGCTGTCCCTGGCACCTATTAAAAAAGCAAGTTCCTTCTGCTTGTTGACGAGCTCCTGCCTTACACTCCTGTACTGAATTGAGTATTGTTTTGCCAGGAGTTCCGTGCGGAAGAGATCGGTCGGAGTAATAACCTGATTTTTAAGACGAACCCTGTTAATGGTGACTAAACTGTCGATGTTCGAGAGGGCAGTCTGTATTATGGAGAGCTGCTTTTGCGAAGTCCAGACATCAAGCCACTTATCAGCAACATCCAGAAACAGATTACGCTCAGTTTCAGAATAGTTTTTTTCGGCGAACAAGACGTTTTTAGCTGCAACATCAATTTTGTATCTGTGTTGTCCTGCAATCTGAAAAGGTCTTGAAAGCTGCCAGAACATCTGCAGGTTCTCTGAATTGTCCCAGCCGGTATTTACAGGGAATGCTGCCGGTTTAGCAACAAGGATGGTCTGATTGCTTAGCACGGGATTGGGCCGGATTCTAGCGGTAATTATATCAGCCTGTGCGGCTTCGAGGTTTAACTGTTCTTCCTTTAATGAGAGGTTGTTTAACTTTGCTGATTGCAAAGCCTTCTGTAAAGTATAACTGTTTTGTGCTGCTAAAGGCAAAACGAACAAAGTCATGCACAGAAAAAATGCACATTTTCTAAAACTACTGAACGACATTACTTTACATCCTGATTTAAATAATAATGCTTCAAATATAGATTGTATAATCCTAAACAACTTTTAAATATTTGTTAAAAGAAATACTAAATACATTAATAGCTTTAACAGCAATCAAATGGGAAAGTTCTATCCGGAGCATATAATTGCCTTATGAAGCAGGTTTATTGCCTTGGGATATACCCAAAAGATACTTTAATAAAACGAGGTATAGTTGAAAAATGTCAGGAAATGACTCTTTTTTTACCAAAGAGTTGCCCGGAGTTTAGAAGGAGTTCCACAGAGTTTTTCTTTCGCATTAAGTAAAATCCTGTGAAACTCCTTTTATCCTAAGTTAAATTCCCTGGTTATGAACCTTTTAGTTCATATATATTGGAACTTCATCAATAGTTTTCCTCCCTTAGTTGCATAAATGCCTTGGGATGCAGACAAACCGGACAATTTTCCAATGCTTTTTCCGATTCATATACATAACCGCAATTCAGGCATTTCCACCACACCTTCCCATCCCTGATAAATACCTTGTCTTCGGAGATGTTCTGCAGAAGCTTCAGATATCTGCGCTCGTGTTCAGCTTCAACTTTTGCAATCATCCTGAAAGCAGTGGCAATTTCGGGGAAGCCCTCTTCCTTTGCTACCTCGGAAAAATGGGGATAGATAGATGTGTGTTCTTCATTTTCGCCTTCAGCGGCCGCTTTTAAGTTTTCTTTTGTAGTTCCGATAACTCCGGCAGGATAACCTGCTGTTATTTCCCTCATACCTCCTTCCAGAAATTTAAAGAATCTTTTGGCATGTTCTTTTTCCTGGCTGGCAGTTTCCATGAAGATCGCGGCTATCTGCTCATAGCCCTCTTTCTTTGCAACACTTGCAAAAAACTCATACCGGTTCCTGGCCTGTGACTCACCTGCAAACGATTTCAGCAGATTAAGCTCTGTCTGTGTTCCTTTTAATGATTTAGTCATGATAAATAAGTTAGTTGGTTAGAATTAATATATGAGTTACCAAAAATTATTATTGGAATTAGTCCGCTAAATTTTAACTCCAATCACAAGAATGTCATCAGTCTGATCTTCGTTATTTTCACCCCTCCAGTGCTCTATCTCCTCATAGAGCTTTTCGCTCTGTTCGGCCATGGGCAATTGATGAATTGAAGTTAAATATGACTTAAACCTGGCAGATGAATATTTCTTATGCTTTGCTCCCCCGAACTGATCTGAATAACCATCGGAGAATAAGTATAAAGTATCGCCCTGTTCAAGTCTGATCTTACATGAAGTATATCTGTTATACGCCTCCCCGCTAAAATCATCGGTCAGACCGGCACATTTGTATTCAGTCAGATTACCATCATGCAGATGGTACAATGGATTTTTGACTCCGGAGAATCTCAGCTGGTTTAATTCAGTATCAAGAATGCAGAGCATGATATCCATATCATCCGCGATACCGCTGCCATCGGAGTCAAGCCTGAGAAATTTATGAATTCTTGAGTAGAGATGATCGAGTATTTTGACAGGATCATCGAGCTTTAATTCATTTACCGACTGATCGAGTATGCTGTATCCAATTGTACTGAGAAGGGCCCCCGGTATGCCATGACCTGTACAGTCGGCAACTGCAAAGATCAAGCGGTTCTCCTGCCTGCTGAAGAAATAGAAATCACCACTCACTATATCTTTTGGCCTGAAAAGTATAAAACTCTCGGGGAAACAATACCTGACGTAAAGATTATCGGGAAGGAAGGTCTCCTGAATATGCTGTGCATAAGTATAACCAGACTCTACCTCCCTGATCGCTTCTTCAATTTTCCTGTTCCTTACTTTCAGCATCTCCTCAACTTCGGGTGGAAGAATCAATGCATTTCTGATCTGGTCATTCAAACGACGTGTCTCTTCAAGGATCCTGTGGATGCTGCTCATTGGTCTGGTAGCATAGGGCAGCCTGCCAATTCTCTCCCGGCTTACAGAAACAGCCTCATAGCCAATGTCCTGCAAAAGTGATGGTATCAATTGAACCAATTCCCTGTCCTTCTCTTTTTCGGAATCTGACAGGTCGTCAAAAGGCACAATACCCGGATGGGTCTTCTTTTTCGAATCTTTTTCAATTCCATAATGCCATCCGTGCAGGATCTTGTCCCAGCACCACCTCAGATGCTCAACCCTGGCCATTGTTTCGATTTCATCTACGTTAAGACGGAGGGCCGCAGGTTTAAATCCGCGCGATACAGGCCTGATCAGATACCCTACTGACAGCAGTTTTGTGGGAATATGAAAGGCATTATCGAGATTTGAATGCCTGATATCCTCCCAGAGCCTGTCGAAATCAGCCTCTAATTTATCCTCATGACCGAAAATCAAAGAGTAGGACTTCTTTTCACTATTGCCAGCCTCTTTCCTGGCACCCTTTAAATACCTGGAATGAATTGCTTTTGCCAGTCTATATACCAGTCTGTCAGTTATCTCCTCCATCTCCGCTGGTTTCACTATCTCATAGCCGAGTGCCTTCATCGAAACCGGTATAAGGTGATTGATCTCGATATAAAAACGTTTTACCTCTTCGGGTAATTCGTAATAGGGAACCTGGTGAATAAAAACTTCCTTCCCCTTCAGGGAGAAAGGCGATGAAGAGGTATGTTTGACCAGGAACCTTTCATGGTCTGATTTGGCCAAAGTTTCAATATCGGAATAGGGGATCAGGCAGGTTCGGCAGAATTCTTTATATGGACGCAAATAAAGGTTCATGGATTTCAATTTAACCGGAATCGCTGAAACAAAGTCATACCAGTCAGATTTTTCCTCCTCCGACAGATTCTTAAAATCCTTCTTAAGCGGATAAGGTGAAACGAAGAGCCCTTTAGATTGCCTGAGCTCCTTATAAATGAGACCGGCACTCTGCCCGATTAATATCTTCTTATTCGTCTCCCAGCCACTCCTGAATTCCTTTATAAACCTCGATTCAGGCTTATAAAATATTTCGGTCCATACCCTGATTTCCCTGCTGGAAATTTTCATTGCCCGGAGAATGATTGATGTTTAGAAATTTATTTTCTTTTCCCTATCTCTGCTGCAAGAATTTCAAAATCTTTAGTCTCCTGCCTTACCTGAACGATAAAACTGTTATTCTCAACCTTGCCCAGAGCCGACTCCATCTCATCCATATTCCTGAATGTCTTCTGTTTGAAAGGATTTTCATAATCTTTTTTCCTCGATATATAAACCTGGTCATTGACGAACTTCTGAATTGAAACACTCTTCTCAATGGCAGTTTTCCAGTCGGAGAATGAAGGGTTTTCATTCTGCATCAGTTCACAAAACAAGGCAAAAGCATGCTTTTGTTTGTCTAAAGTATATCTATCCCACAGCTCTTTATATCTTTTATGAACCTCTGCCCATGTTTTCAGGCTGCCGGAACCGATATCCGACCTTAACCTGGCAGCATCTTCTTCGCGAATGAGCTGCCCGCCAAGATTCACCCATCTCTTCTGCCTCTCACCTCTTAGTTGTTTGCACATATCGCTGAATGTTGCACCGGGATTTGATTGCATATATGTCAGCAAAAGTTTTAAGGCATAATAATGCAACATATCCCCATAAGCATGATAAGAGCTATAAGGTTTCAATATAAGTATTTTTCGCTTTGTGTTTTCGATATTTTCGCCCAGTACTTCAATTTTACCGACAGCTTCATCATTACTTGTCAGTAATTTACGCCCATGCTCCGAAAGTTCCTCTTCTTTCATTGTTTCAACCGATATTCCCTTATGCCTGAAATCTGCCTTTGCCGTCCAAATTTCAAGTAAGCTTCGGGCTATGATGATCTCTTCCACAGTATCGGGAGCAAGAGGCTCAAATTCAATATTCTGTATTTTATGGACACGCTTATCGCGGTTTTGGAATTTCCAGGAGTTGCGGGCCAGGGCAAACATGTTGTAAAGCCACCAGTAGGCAGGCATAATCTCGAGACGATCTTTTGAAACATTATTATTTACAAGCGAGAATGGCAGAGGGACGTCGAGCTCCGCTGGGTAGTCTGATTTAGAAAGGAGTACAAACGATGCAAAACGGCAGGAGTGTTTTACACTTGTACATAATCCGGGCCAGAAGCCCCTCCCGGCCTGAATCTCGTTATCATTTGCCCGGCTATTGTGGTTTGACCCTATTGTTGCACCTGCTGCGATATTACTTTGTCCCATAACCACGGAGGCAATAAGAAAAGAGTTGTTATGATGCTGCTCATGCGCCGGGAAAATCAGATTATTGAGCACCTCACAGCAGGAAATTGTGGAGTTGTCACCCAGAAATGAGTTGATCAGCCTGGCACCATACTTCAGATTTGAATTATTTCCAAGAATGAATTTAACTGCCTTGCACCCGTAAAAAATGTGACAGCCATAACCAATGATTCCATTTACAAGTTCCACTCCTTCACCGATCTGGGTTGGTTCTTTTTCCGAAGAGTTTATAGTGAGGTTCTTTAATTTATTGGCCCCTTTTATATAACAATATGAGCTTATTTTAACATCCTTCAGAATAAGTGAATTCTTAATAACACAGTGTTCCCCGGTGGTGCCGTAGAATCCACGCCGGTTATCAAAACTATCCTGCGTCATACATTTAAGATTCTCCTGAAGGGCTGAATCGTCGACAAATTTAGCCCAGAGATAGGCATCGGCGGCTATCATGCCATCGAAAGGAAGTATCCTCCGGCAACCAGTTTCATTCATCAGGTCAATCCATGTCCTGACATTTTCAGGTTCACCTTCCTTGATAATACCATTTCCGAATTTGGAATGGTCGGTCGTATGCATTTCCTGAATATTGAAAAGGATACAACTGTTTCCGATTATATAATGAGACAGGTAATGGACATTATGAATTGCTACGTCATCGCCAATGTCGCATGATATTATCAGGCTGTTGGTTATACCGGCAGGCAGCCGAAGATCGTGATGCTGAAGAATCACGCTCCGCAAACGTCCAATTCTGACAAGGCCAAAAAAACGGGTATTCTTAATCTGATTTGTATCGAATTCATCCGTAACAAATATCTCATCCCAGTTATCGGCTGTATTATCATTTTTTACGAGCCTCTCCACTTCATCCGATTTCAGATGTCTCCATCCGGAAGCCTGCTGATGGGTCTGTTTGTTCCTCAGATAGTATTCATCTTTATCCGGGGGCAGGTATTCGGCAGGTATGAAATTCTTGCCAATATTCTCCTGAGGTACAACTATTACTTTATCCATATTTGTGATTTTTCGTTTTACTTTTCATTTTTATTATTAAGTCTGGTCATTCTTCAGACTCATGCAGGAATGAAATGCAGCGTCTGAATGAATGATAATCTCTCCACAGAGCTAAAATTAAGATATTTCAACAATAGAACGAAGCAATTCGATATATTATTTCCTTTTCATCATTCTTGCAAAAATACGCTGAACTGATTTAAAATTCGCCTTCTAAAATGCAAGTCAAAGGAGCTTACAACGCTGAAATCCCCATTTCCCGTCAGCTTCTAATCAAATAAATCCTGCTGTTTAGGTGATGCAGGGAACCTTTAATCATTTAAAAAAAGACGTTGAACAAAAATAGTTCCTAAATATATAATAATGCTGTTATTTTTATCAGGTTCATATTATCTTTGATCATCAACGGTTAATGAAAATAAGTTATACTTTGACATGAGAAAAGGGGAAATCAATTGCCAGAGTTTTTATCAGCGACCGGGGATAAAATGGGGAACAGGATTAGGGAAAAAATTTGACAATTAAACTTAAACAGTATGAAAAAGTATTTTGGATTTTTCTTAGTGATTTGCATGGTATTGTCCGTACTTCCAACCCATGCTAAAGATGCAGTTCCGGCATCTGGTAAAAATGTGACTTCAGGAGTAAATCCTGCAAAGGCGAATGGCACAAATGCCCTGGAGATTGCAGTTGTAAAAGGTAATGCGGATCATTCTGTCGATCTCTCATTAGCTTCTAATTCTGAATCGTCGGCAGGAGTTCTTGTTCTTAAAGCTGAAAACAGTGAAACAAGGAACCTCTCTGTCAGGTTGTTTGATTTCATGGGCGAATTGATTGTCTGTGATAATCTGGAGACCTCAGAAACCCATATTTCAATAAAGGATCTGGGCACTGGTGTCTACTTTCTCAGAGTTTACAACTCATGCAAGGAGATTAAGACTTTTAAGATCACTCTGAACTAAGATTAATAGTTTATTCTTAATACCCGGCAGCTTATTTTGCCGGTGCAATTCTCTCAATAATCTGCGCGGATGAGTAGCGATTTGAATATCAAAATCGGCTTTCTCATCCTTTTTTTATGAATATCCCAAAGTGATTTAACCAATGATCAGATCAGTTAGTAATAATATTTCTCGAACAGGGGCTACCGCTTTATGATCCTTTTAAGAGGATTACTTTTGAAATAGTCGTCGTATCTTATTCAACACTCAATACAGTTTTCAATTCTTGCGGGAATTTCTTTCTTAACATTGAACGGCATCCTATTGCAGCTTTCTCACTTTAACAGAAGCTTCACCCGCTTTTTTATCTGAAAAATACATTTATACTGTTCTTGTCACCTTGTAGCCCTTAATTCCGAAGAAGACTATATAGGCAAAACAAGCCAGAGGCATCAGGAAACCAAGAGCCATTGATGATACATCGGCAATCCAGCCCATGAATACGGGCAGAATAGCTCCTCCAACAATTGACATTACAAGAAATGAGGAAGCTTTTTTAGTCAGCGGCCCCATTCCCTTAATTCCAAGTGCAAATATCGTCGGGAACATAAGCGACATAAAGAAGTAAGTTGAAAAAAGCGCAACCACCGAAACCCAGCCAAGTCCTGCAACAACAAGACCCATTGTAATAACATTCATGAAAGCATAGAGGGCAAGCAGTCTGTTTGGCTTCATTAACCTCATGAAAATTGTGCTTCCTGTAAATCTTCCAAGCCAGAAAAGCCCCATTCCGCCAAAACCCAGAATTTGTGCAGCCTGCTGATTTGTCAGAGAAGGAATCTCTTCGGTAACATAATTGATGAAAAAACTGTTGACTCCTGTCTGGGCAGCTACATATAGGAACTGGGCTATAACAGCAAGAACAAAATGCGGATGTTTCAAAAGATCCTTCAATTTAGCTTCAGCTTCCGTCATGGCACCGTGCGAAGCGTGGGATTCTTCTTTGATCTCAGGCAGGGAAATGCGCCAGAACATGGCTGCCACAATAAGGACAAGGGAGCCGATGAGCATATAGGGAAGAGCGATAGAAGAAAATTTATTACTGTTCCCTCCTCCGGAAAATATCAGCATCCCTCCGACCAGTGGTCCGGCTATCCAACCCAGCCCGTTAAACGACTGTGAGAAGTTGATACGGCGTTCTCCAAATTCAGGAGGCCCCAGAACCGTAGTATACGGATTAGCGGCAGTCTCGAGACAGGTAAGTCCGCATGCAATTATAAAGAGGCAAATGAGAAAACTACCAAAAGTCTGTGTCAGGGTTGCGGGAAGCATAAGAAAGGCTCCGCATGCAAAGAGAAGCAATCCAAAAAGAATCCCTCTTTTATATCCAAATTTCTGCATCAGGAAACCTGCCGGGATAGCCATCAGGAAATAGCCTCCATAAAATACGAACTGAACAAAGGCCGATTTTGCCTTCGACATATGAAGCAGTTCCTGGAAATGTTTATTGAGAACATCAAGGCAGCCATGGGCAAAACCCCACAGGAAAAAGAGGCTTGTTACCAGAATAAAGGGAATCAGATATTCACGGTATACCAGTTTCCTGCTCCCGTTGTTTATTGTAAGATCGTTTGCCATTTCAGCTTAGTTTAGGAAATACAAGATGGCTTTGATTTCCGACTTTACCAAAAATTATGGAAAAAAAAAGAGACCACGTATGGTCTCTGATCTATATATTAAATATCCCGGGTTTTCCCGGGAATAATTTAGTTCTGTTTTACAAGCAGGCTAAGTTTAATTCTGAACTCATCGTAGATGGTTTTGTCGCCAAGGTTATCAAAAAATGAACCCGAACCGTACTTGATATTGTATTTTGTCCTGTCGATTACTATGTTTGAATAAAACCAAAGGCCGTCATCCTTCTTCTGCAATGTGGCTTTAATCTCAATAGGGTTAGTTACACCTTTAATAGTAAGTAATCCTTTAACAACTCCTGTCCCTTTGTCAAAAGCGGTACTCTCCTTTATTACGAGTGTTGCAACGGGAAATTTTACAGCATCAAAAAAGTCAGCTGACTTGAGGTGTCCTTCAAGATGTTCGTTCGCTTCACTGTCCTTTAGGCTGGCCATGTCGATATTAAATTCGCCACCGACAATGTTATTGTCTTTCAAATTAAGCCATCCCGATTTTAATTTAATTGTTCCGGTATGCTGCCCGGTAACTTTTTCTCCTGTCCAGGAAAGGAGTGTTTTCTCCACGTCGGCCGTGTATTTCTGCTGTGCTCCGGCGTTCAAAATAAATAACCCGCCAAGTGATAAAAGTAATAGTGATTTCTTCATTCTTATGTTTTTAAAATTTCTTCTTAAACATATGAAGAGATCGTAATGTTCACTTACTCTTAAAAAAAATGTATTGATTGCTAACCTGGTTCAGAGCTTCCGGATATTAAGACCCCCGCTTATTTCAAATAGCATTCCGGTAGAAAAGTCCCAGTCGCCGCGGGCCAGAGAAGCAATTGCCTTAGCAATATCTGCCGGTACTCCCCATCTTTTCTGAGGCACAAGACCCTCAGCAATCCGCTTATCGTACTTCTCCTTTATCCTGGCTGTCATGTCGGTTTCAATCATTCCCGGGCGAACCTCGAAAACCAGGATTCCATTTTGTGAGAGCCTGTCGGCAAAAACTGTTGATGCCATACTAAGCCCTGCTTTCGAAATGCAATATTCAGTCCTGTTTGTGGTGGAATGGACTGCAGATACTGATGTTATAAAAATGATAATAGGTCTGTATCTTTCTATCTGTTCTTTGAGCCATATCATCTCCTTTGCCACTTTCTGAGCAAAGAAAACCGGGCCTTTAAGATTAATATTCATAACCCTGTCGTAACTCTCTTCAGTCATTTCAAGCAGATCGCTCCTTAGCAGCGGAGCAACACCGGCATTATTTACAAGAAGGTCGATCCTTCCATATCGTTCAAGAATGTCAGTAATAGCTTCAGCATGGCAGCCCGTACAAGAGATATCCAGACCGATAGGAAAGAATTGGGCACCATGTTTTTCGACTTCTGGCCCAAGATTCTCAATACCTTCACAATCGATTGAACGGGATATTGACGCTATGTCATATCCCTCAGCTGCAAGTGCAATAGCAGCTGACCTCCCGATTCCTCGGCTGGCACCTGTAATAACGGCTACAGGTTTTTCATTCATGGTCATAAATAATTATCAGGGTCCGTAGAAAATCCGGTTCCAAATATAATAATTTAGGTGACTTTCTTTACAACAGTAGTAATATCTTAACTATATTTAATGTTTTAACCCTGTTTATTGGCTTCAATTCTGAAAATTTACTGAACGGGGACTTATCCAGGAGAGCCTTGAGAGAGATGATGCGTAATATGAAATCAGACTTCCGAATATCAGAGTTCTGATGAATATTTTGGGAATAAAAAAGAGAACAATTCCCGGAATCCCGATCAAACCATTCGTAATCAGAGTGTTCAACACAAGGAAGAGCTGAATGCAAATCTTCTCCACTCCCGATTTATGTTTGCTTATATAAATATGCCTCGATATATGAACTTCGGTCTTGGTAAGACTTGCTGTATTCAGGTTTATCCTTGAGCTTCCCCCGTGGTTATGCTCAATTTTTATCTCTGTGCAAAAAGCAATTTCTAAATTTATATCCCTGATTCTTCTGCACAGGTCTACATCCTCAAAGTACATCCAGAAGTCCTCATCAAGGCCTCCGACCTGCCTGAATGTTTCCATACTCAACAGCATCACCGAACCCGAAACCCAATCGGGAAAACTTGTCCCGGCCTCTGCTAAGGGTTCTTTTTTCTTCAGACTTCTTAAAAAGGCACGCTGCAAACCTGTCAGATTGAAAAACGCAGGAAACACTCCTGTTGCAACAGACTCCTTCCCTCTCTCGTTCACCTGCCTGCATGATACAAGTCCGTATTGCGGATTATTCCTCGAGACTTCAATCATCCTGAAAATTTCTGACTCAGCAGCAACAGTATCGGGATTAAGCAGAAGTATGTAACTGCCCTTTGCAATTGAAACACCACGATTGCAGCCATTTGCATATCCTCCATTTATGCTGTTATGAATAAAAATGAACTTACTAAAGCGCTTTTCTATTGCAAATATTGTATCCTCACCCGACATGTTGTCAACTAAAATAACCTCAAAACTGAAGCTTTTCCCCGAAAAGGAATCGAGCGCTTCGAGACACTTCACCAGCCTGTCCCATCCCTTATAGGAAACAATTACAATTGAAAGGTCAGTCATTATTATGGCAGTTTAGAAACATCATTATCCTCAGTTTCTGAATTAGTTTCGGATTCAGATTCAATTTCAGGTTCAGGTTCATCGTCATCCATCCATTCATATTTTGGTTGCTGCGGGCCCTCTTTCCGGTAGAGGATTGCCAGTATCACCCCTGAAAAGGCTCCGACCATATGCGATTCCCATGACACATTCTGATAAACACCCGGAAAAATCCCCCACACCATCGACCCGTACAGGAAAACAATAAGCAACGAAAGTGCAACAAGCCTGAAATATCTTCTTATTATACCACTGAAAAAGAGAAATGAGGCCAGTCCGTAAACCAAACCACTTGCTCCGATATGCCACGCGGCTCTGCCTGCCAGCCACACAAATATACCTGTCAGGAGCCAGTTCCATAAAAATACTATAAGCGCTACTTCGGAATAAAAATAAAAGAGAGCCAGTGAGAGTAAGAATAACGGAATCGTATTATTAAACAGGTGCCGGAAATCGGCGTGAATGAAAGGAGAAAGAACTATGCCGGGCAGTCCCTTAACGGTTTGGGGATAAATGCCACCTTTTGTAAAATCAGCTTCAAATAATATTTCAGAAATTTTGACAAGCCACATCAGAATGACAAATATCCCGGGGATTATCATGTTCAGCAGCAGCTTCTTCCTGTAAAATGCACCTTCGCGGTCAATATCTGAATCTCTGGCTGACATTCCTTTAAACAATTGTATTTCTGAAATATCCAATTCTCTCCTAATCCCTGCCCGGATAAATAATTCCGGCCGTTTCCCTTATCCTGTCGAGAGTCTCCATCAGATTAACAGTGAATGAATGAGGCACCACATCGCTTTGAATCTTTCCCTCATCGAGGCATTTCATAACCTCGGAGGCTTCAAAATGATAGCCCATTCCCTCGGGTAGCCAGGACTGTTTTTGATGTTCTTCGCCATTAAGAGCAACAACGAGCCGTTGCGACATATCGCGTTCACGTGAATAATAAAGGTTCCCGTTTTCGCAGAGCAGATCACAGCCAATACCTGCCTGTGTAAGGTAAGAGCTGTATATATTGGCCATCCTTCCGTCAGGATAACCAAAGATGATACTTATTGAAATGTCGGAGCCTGTCTCTGCAAAGTCAGCCTTTGCAAGGACTTTCTCAGGGACTCCCATGAAGGTAAGGGCATCAATCACCGGGTATATTCCAATATCCAGAAGGGCGCCTCCCCCCAGGGCAAGGTTATACTTTCTGTCGCGCGGGCTGAAGGGAGCCTGAAAAGCGAACCGGCCATTCATATGAAGAATTTTTCCTGGCTTACCACTTCGAAGCATATCGATGGTTCCCTTGTAGGCAGGCTGGAAGGGCGGCCATAATGCTTCCATCAGAAAGACATTCTGCCGGGCTGCCTCAGCAACCATCTCCTTTGCCTCACAACTGTTGAGTGCAAATGCTTTTTCACAAACGACAGCCTTCCTGTTTTTCAGACATAACATGGTATGTTCGAAATGATGCGAATGAGGCGAGGCTATATAAATAATATCCACTTCACTATCAGCAGCCAGCTCCTCATAACTGCCATAGGATCTTTTAAATCCATGCTCCCTGGCGAAGATCTCTGAACGCTCCTTATCGCGGGAACCAACTGCAAACAGCTCGGCATTTTCAAGAAGCTTGAGTCCCCTAACAAATTTTGCCGCCATCTTACCGGGGGCAAGGATCCCCCATTTATACCTCTTTTCCATCACTCTGAATATTTTGATAAATATAAATATTTTGACAGCTAAACAGGAGGCCTTGTTTTAGATTTTTAATCGTCAGAGTGCAGCAGCAATTTGCTTCCGAAAAGTGATCATCTGTTTATAGCTTAAAATCCATGTTCATCCACCTCTATTCCCTGCCCGTCAGATTTCATTTTTCTCCCGACAGCAACAATAATAGTTTTGGGGCATAATCTTAACCAAAAAAATAATCAGATGAAGAAAATAGTTTTTATCGTGGCAATCCTGATCCTGGGGTTTAGGACAGCGGAGGCAGCTGATAACCTTACACAAACTATCCGTGGAACCGTTTCAGATGCCGTATCGGGTTATCCTGTTATAGGAGCTTATGTTATTCTGATGAATTCAGAACCCAGAATTGGTGTGGCAACAGACATTAACGGAATGTTTGAATTAAAAAAAGTACCCCTGGGCCGTCAGTCACTTCAGATAAATTATGTGGGATATGAAACTAAGTTCTATAATAATCTTCTTGTTGTCAGTGGTAAGGAACTTGTGCTCGATATAAAGCTTGAGGAGAAGATAAACAGTATTGGTGAAGTTGTTATAAAAGCCCCTGAGAAAAAAGCCGATGCCCAGAATGAGCTGGCGATGGTAAGTGCACGAACCTTTTCGGTTGAAGAGACAGAACGTTTTGCAGGTAGTCTTGGCGATCCCGCCCGTATGGTGGCGAACTATGCAGGGGTAATGACCCAGAATGATTCACGTAATGATATTATTATCCGTGGAAATTCACCTTCAGGCCTGTTATGGAGACTCGAAGGTATTGAGATCCCTAATCCCAACCATTTCGGAGCACAGGGAACAACTGGCGGACCCGTTAGCATGATAAACAATAATCTTCTTACCAACTCTGATTTCCTTACCGGCGCTTTCCCTGCCGAATTCGGAAATGCCGTTGCAGGTGCCTTTGACCTTAATCTGCGCTCGGGGAATGCTAATAAACAGGAATTTACAGGCCAGATTGGATTCAATGGATTTGAAGCCGGCGCCGAAGGTCCACTTTTTAAAGCTGGTGAGGGACAAAAGGCAACCTACCTGGCAAATTTCAGATACTCAACTCTTGAAGTGCTTAGCAAGATGGGTTTCAGTGCTGGTACCGGCGCCGCAATTCCTCAGTATAAGGACCTTACCTTCCTCGTCGATATCCCCGGTAAAAAAAGGGGAAGGATAAAACTCTTCGGACTATTTGGAAACAGCTTCATCGGTCTGGGCAGAAATCTGGCAGATACTACATCAAATCAATATAATAGTCACGGGATGGCTACCGATTTTGGATCACAGCTTGGAGTTGTTGGCCTCTCACATACATATTATTTCAACGAAAAGAGCCGCCTTAAAACTACTATCTCGTGGCAGCATTCACACTCGCTGGCCCTACTCGACTCAATCAGAAATGAAACTTTTCTCCCATATCTGCGAAGTAATGAGACAGAAGATAAGTTATCGATCTCCTCACAGTTAAGGATAAAACTAAGTCCTGCCGATAACATCAGTATGGGGCTGATAGTGGACAAATACAATATTTCATACCTCGATAGTATGATGAACAGGGATTATAACAGGTTCACAACAATTACAGATATAAAGGGTACGATGATGCTCTACCAGGCTTATGGTCAGTGGCAGCATAAGATTGGCAGCCGTCTCACCACCTATGCAGGATTGCATCTGCAGTATTCCGGGCTGAACAATGAGTTAGCCGTTGAGCCAAGGCTGGGAGCACGCCTGCAAACTTCCGAAAAAGGGTCAGTTAACTTTGGCTTTGGCCTTCACAGCCAGCTGCAACCTAAGTCAGTGTATTTCTATCAGGATTATAATCCGTTGACAAACAGCTATCTGAGGACCAATGAACAGGTCAGATTTACCCGAAGTGCTCACCTTGTGCTTGGATATCAATATCTTATAACCAATAATTTCCGTTTTAAAGTTGAAAGCTATTACCAGTATCTGTATAAAGTTCCTGTGAAAGCCTCATTTCCTGAGTTTTCATTAATCAACTCAGGCGATCAGTTTGGCATTCCGCGTGAGGACAGCCTTGTTAATACCGGGAAGGGAAGAAACTATGGTATGGAGCTGACGGTCGAGAAATTCATGAGCCAGGGCTGGTATTTCCTCTTCACAACATCACTTTTTGATTCAAAATATACCGGATCGGACGGAGTCTGGAGGAATACAGCTTTTAATGGAAATTATGTCTTCAATCTTCTCGGAGGTTATGAGATTAAAACAGGTCGCCAGAGCATGTTCACCATTGATGTCAAGAGTGTGCTTGCCGGAGGAAAAAGATTTGTGCCGGTTGATGTAGCTGCATCGCTTGCAGACCATAGTGAAAAACGCGACTGGAACCTGGCATATTCCGGAAAATATAATGACTACTTCAGGACGGATCTGAGATTGGGCTTCCGTATCAACAGCAAAAAATTCAACCAGGAATGGGGAATTGACCTTCAGAATTTAACAGGTTATCACAGCATCTTTATGCAGGCCTTCGATTTAAAGAAAGCTGAAGTATATAATATTTATCAGCAGGGTTTTGTACCAATGTTCCTTTACCGAATACAGTTCTGATACTATGTTATGAACATCCCAATATCCTATTAATCTATAAAAAACATTTAACCTGATAAATTTCAACTGAATAAATAGTTTAATATTAATTGATTTAAATAAATTTAAGTATGAAAAAAATAGTCATTCTCAATTGCCATCCAAATAAGGAGAGTTTCAGTTTTGGTATAGCCGAAGCCTATAAAAAAGGCGCTATTAAATCGGGAGCCGAGGTAAAAGAGATAATAATCCGTGATCTGAAATTTAACCCTAATCTCCAGTTTGGATTTCAAAAAAGAACTGATCTGGAACCTGATCTTCTGGAAGCCTGGGAAAAGATACAATGGGCTGACCACCTGGTATGGATTCATCCCGTCTGGTGGGGTGGACTTCCTGCCCTCGCAAAAGGCTTTATTGACAGATTATTTCTACCTGGTTTTGTCTTTCAATATAAGAAGAATTCGATAATGTGGGATAAGTTACTGAAATCAAAAACTGCTCATATACTCACAACGCTCGATCAGCCCGGCTGGTATTATCGTCTTGCGTTCGGACGTCCCAGTGTTAACCAACTGAAAAAATCTACCCTTGGTTTCTGCGGTGTAAAGCCTGTAAAAGTAACTTATATTGGTCCGGTCAGAAACTCAAAGGATGATGTCAGGAAAAAATGGCTCGAAAAAGTTGAAAAACAGGCAATGAACTAAGAGAGATGAAGTCCCTTTATAACAACAGGAACCTGGTCATTATCATACCACTGGTCGGGATACTCATAGGCAGTGTATTCCTCATGAGCTACGGACTTAATGGCATGGGATCTTCCCTTCAGATTATATTGCATGGTATTATAATAACCACGGGCTTATGGCTGGGGTGCTTATCAATAGTAATGTACCTCTGGAAGAAATTTCCGTGGGAACAGAGGCCTCTTATCCATCTCATCCTCGAAATTGTACTGATACTGGGCTATACACTTGCCTTCAGTATTTTACTTTATCTCATCGAAAGGAAATTAGGATACGTTCACCAGTTTGAAAATCCCGTGCTGGAGATTTTCGCAACACTGCTGATCACTTTTTTTATAACCTCCATTCATGAATCAATATTCTTCTACCAGCAATGGAAATATAATTTCTCAAAATCGGTGAGGCTGGAAAGAGATAATATCGAAGCCAGGTATGAGGCACTCAGGGCGCAGCTCAATCCTCATTTCTTATTCAACAGCCTGAACAGCCTGGCCACCATGGCCGAGAATAACCAGCCTGTTACCGGCTATATTCAGAACCTGTCGGAAATTCTCCGGTATATGCTCAAAAGCAATCAGAAAGAGCTGGTTTTGCTCCGCGATGAAATAAGCATAACCAACAGCTATTTAAATCTTCAGCATATGCGGTTTCAGGGCTCCCTCGAAATAAATGTCGCCGTTCCTGAAAGTTACTACCATTTTGTGGTTCCGCCGCTGGTACTACAGATGCTGGTCGAAAATGCCCTGAAACATAATATCGTGTCAAAGGAGAAGCCCCTGAAAGTGGAGATTATGGCCGGAAAAGAGTCGATTACTGTCAGCAATAACCTTCAGAAAAAAGCAGGAGCGGAATCAACAGGCCAGGGTTTGAAAAATATAATCGGACGATATCGTTTCTTCACTTCACGAAAGGTTGAAATCGAAGAGAGCATCGATAAATTCAAAGTTACATTACCCTTGTTGCGAATTGAATTATGATACGCACCTTAATTATTGAGGACGAAGAACCTGCAGCCCTGAGGCTCGGACAGATGCTTAAAAAAGCCGATAGTGACATTGAGATTGTTGCTATTCTTGACACCGTGGAATCGGCTGTCAGATGGTTCCGGTCAAATCCCAATCCCGACTTGATTATGCTCGACATTCAGCTTGGAGACGGGATTAGTTTTGAAATATTTCGCAGAATAAAAGTAGAATCATACGTGATCTTTACCACTGCCTATGATGAGTACGCGATAAAAGCATTCGAACTGAACTCGATAGACTACCTGCTTAAGCCGGTTGATGAGGCCAGGCTTGCAGGCAGCCTTCAGAAATACAGGAAGTTTCTCCCCTCCGATCAGAATGAGAGTATCGAAAAACTAATTGAAACTATCGAAAGCAGAAGAGATAAATTCAAGAAACGATTCGTGGTAAACATAGCAAACCAGATTAAGATTGTTGATACCACCGATGTTGCCTTTTTCTATTCGAGTGAGAAGAATACTTTCCTGTGTACTTTCGACAAGCGTCACTATCCGCTCGAATTTTCGCTCGATCATATTGAAGAGATGCTCAATCATGAGATTTTTTTCCGGATCAACAGGCAGTATATTTTGAATTTCGGAAGCATAAGCAAAATCGATATTCAATCAAAAAGCCGGATCAAAATCAAAACCAATCCCCCCGCTGCCGATGAATTGCTGGTAAGTTCATCCAGGAGTTCCGAATTCAGGGGATGGCTCGACAAGTAACAATGCAATATTTCCTTAAAACTTCTCCTATAAATACAGCAGGGAAATCCTTCCTTACAATAAATCCTCTGCCTATTTTGCATCATCTCCGCGAACTCCGCGGTTATGAATAGAATCTTATATATTCTGATAATCAATTATTTCCCACTATTCTTCTTCCTTTAATTTGTAAAAACCATTTTTCATGTAAAATATTTTCATGTAAAAGTGAATTATTTTAGTACTATGTATTGCATAGTACATTTATTTTTACATATCTTTGCATTGTTATGTTGTATGTATTATTTAGTAGTAAATATCAGACAGAACTATGAAAATCACAGTAAGCATTAATATCGGGGGCTATTCCTTTAATATAGATGAGGATGCCTACTCCGAGTTGAAGATCTACCTGAAGAATCTCGAACTTCACTTTGCACAGGAGGAGAGTTCTTCTGAAATCCTCTCAGATATCGAATCGCGGCTGGCGGAGATTTTTCGTGGAAAACTTACCGCCTATAAGCAGGTGATCACCTTTGAAGACGTTCGCCAGGCAATTTCAGTAATGGGGACTCCAGAAGATATCCTTGATACTGAAGGACCATCGGCGAGGGAGAAGTTTTCATCACCAGGGTACCACAGGATGTACCGCGATCCCGACAACAGGATAATAGGAGGTGTCTGTTCCGGCATGGGAGCCTACTGGGATATCGATCCGGTAATTATAAGAATCCTTTTCGTGGTGCTTACGGCAACCGCAGGTATCGGGGGTCTCATTTATCTCATCCTTTATATTGTTGTGCCGGTTGCCCGAACAACCACCCAGAAGATTGAGATGAAAGGCGATCCTGTAAATATCCACAACATTAAGGAATCGGTTAAAAAGGAATTTAAAACCGTTCGCAGGAATATGAAACTTTAAGAAATGAGAATTGCAATATAGAATAAATAAAAAACTGTAATCATGGATTTAGAAAATACAAAAGCACAGATGCGCAAGGGGATTCTGGAATACTGCATCCTGTCGGTAATTTCGAGGAATTCCTGCTATGCAAGCGATATCATCAAGGAATTAAAAGAAGTTAAGGTAATTGTTGTTGAGGGGACTCTCTATCCCATACTCACGAGGCAAAAAAACGCCGGGCTTCTGAGTTATCGCTGGGAAGAATCGCAGCAGGGACCGCCCCGCAAATATTATGAGCTTACATCCGAAGGCCGCAATTTCTTAGTTGAGCTTGACATGTCGTGGCAGGAACTGGTCGAATCGGTAAGTCAGATCAGAACCAGGTAAATAATTATAAACCGTTAAAAACCAATAAAATGGACAAGACAATAAACATTAACCTGGCCGGCTTACTCTTTAAGATTGATGAAGAGGCTTTCCCGCTTCTGCGCAACTGGCTACAGGCAATAAGCAACAGGCTGAGAAACTCACCGGGAGGACTGGAAACCATTGAGGATATAGAATCGAGGGTCGCCGAAATACTGAATCAGCAAAAAGGCGAGGCAGAGGTTATCTCGAAAGCCAATGTTGAAGCAATGATTGCAATAATTGGCAAACCGGAAGATTTTGAGAGTATTGATGAAAATGCTCCCGGCTTTGTTCCTCCTCCTTTAAAGAGAAGATTATACCGCAGCACCGATGATATTATTTTAAGCGGAGTATGCGGAGGTTTAGGAGCAAATCTGAACACCGATCCCGTCATATTCAGAATACTTTTTGTTATTGCTGCCTTTTTTGGCATTGGAATCCTGATCTATCTTATCCTTTGGATCTCGATACTGCCTGCAAAGAGCGAATCGCAGAAAAGGGAGTTGTATGGGAGTTCATACCAATCCTCCAGAGCACCGGGGTACAAAAGTGCAGGTACCGGAATTGAGGGATCATCGGCTTACGATACCGGATACTACAACAGTTCACGCTTAGGAAATGTATTCAATGAGATGTTCAGAGCCGTTGGAAAACTTGCTTTTGTAATCATGCGTATTTTCCTGATTTTTGTTGGAATAACATTTGTACTTACAGGCTTCCTTACTATCCTCGCCTTCGTAATGATCTTTGTTATGAAAATGCCATGGGGCTTCACGCATGAAGGGATTAGCCTCCATTTTGGTTATGTTCATGAATTTCTGAATTACATAGTCACCCCTTCCGCCACTCCATGGATTATCTTCCTGACTCTTCTTGTTATCATGCTTCCTATGCTGGCACTAATTTACTGGGGAGTGAAAATGATCTTCTGGTTCAGGGCAAAAGACGGCGTAGTTAGTCTCATCGGATTTGTACTCTGGGTTCTTGCAGTCAGTGCTCTTGCAATGATACTTTTAAGAGAAGGTATAAGCTTCACACAATCAGGCAAATCGACCGTTGAAAATATTATAAAGAATGTCCCTGATACCTTATACATAGTAGCAGGCCGAAGATGTGCCGACATTAAATCGGAGAAGGTGTTTTCAATTCCCGATGAAGAATACTCGGTATATATGGATGATAACAATCATCAGATGTCTATCTCTGCCGAGCTTGACGTATTTCAAAGTGAAGATAACCAGGCTAAGATTGAAATATTAAAACGTTCATCAGGACGAAACAGGACAGAAGCGGCTTCAAAGGCTGAAATGCTGGGATATAACTATACTCTCGGCAATGATACTCTCAAACTTGATGAGTATTTCACGATTCCATCCGGAAGACGCTGGAGTGCAGATAATATTAGGGTGAACCTCTATGTACCAGCTAGAACCATTCTATATTTCGATAGCAACACGAACAACCTGGTTCGCAGAGGAAGACAAATTGAATATATGGCAGCTGATAGCAGTACCTGGTCAACACACGATATCAACGAAAGCTGGCAACTGGGCAACAGGTACTGGAAAATGAGCGATAACGGCCTCACTGAGGTACAAAGAAATACATTGAAGTACAAATAGATGTCAATATTTAATTGGGTTTAGGTTTGATCCGGTATCACTCAGGCGATACCGGATTTTTTAGTTAATTTTTGTTAAACCTAAATTTTTAGTTGGATTGCAATATTCAGCTGTTTACCTTCGTTTTCCTTTTAACGACTAACCACTAACCACTTCCCTTCCATGAAAAAAAACTATATCCTGATTCTCCTGGCCTTTTTATCTTTAAGTTCCTATGCACAGGAGAACAGCAGCAAAACCGATACCTTACGAAAACATGCCCTGAATGTATTTATGGATGCCACTGATTTTATCCGCAAGGAGATTCCTTTTGTTAATTATGTGAGGGATATTAAGGATGCAGGCGTTTATATTATTTCCACCACACAAAGAACAGGCTCGGGAGGAAATGAATTCACCTTCTTTTTCGTGGGTCAGAATGAAAATGCAGGAATGCGCGACACCTTATCATTCGTTACAAGCCCTGATGAATCGCAGGATGAGATCAGAACTAAACAGGTTGCCAGAATAAAACTGGGTCTCATGCGCTATGTGGCCAGGACACCACTTTCTAAATATATGAATATCAGTTTCAGTGAACCATTATCAGAAACTGTTTCATCAGATAAGTGGAACAGCTGGGTTTACAGGGCAGCACTCAATGGCTGGCTCGAGGGCCAGCAATCGTATAAAACCTATAATTTCTTTGGAAACATTTCAGCCGCACGAATTACAAAGGAGTGGAAAATAAATCTCAGGGCAAATTACAACTATGGTCAGGACAAATTTGATGTTGACGGAGAAATAATTACCAGCAACAACAAATCAAAATCAGTAAGTGCCTTAATTGTCAGAAGCATTTCTGACCATTGGTCGTACGGTGGATCCATCTCAGCCGGCTCCTCAACCTACAACAATTCCAAACTTTCAATGGTCTTCATGCCGGGGTTGGAATATGACCTTTTTCCCTATTCCGAATCGACAAGAAGGCAGCTCAGGCTTCTCTATACCATTGGTTTCAACGATGCTGTCTATTCTGACACAACCATTTACGACAAAACCAGGGAACTTCATATGCAACACTCTTTTTCAGCAGCTTACGAAGTTGTTCAGAAATGGGGAACCATCGATCTCAGTCTTAACTACAGTAATTATCTGCACGACTGGTCCAAAAATAATCTGTCGCTTAACGGATTTTTAAACCTCAGGATTGCCAAAGGCTTATCGGTTAATTTTGGTGGCGGGGCTTCACTCATTCACGATCAGCTCGGACTGGTAAAAGGCGGTGCAACAACCGATGAGGTTCTTCTGCGAAGGAAGGAACTTGCCACACAGTTCCAGTACTTTACAAGCTTTGGATTCTCCTATACCTTTGGTTCAATTTATAACAACGTCGTAAACCCAAGATTTGGCAATGGCGGAGGCGGCGGAATGACAATTATGATGAACTGATTAAATTTCAGGCTTCTCGAAAACATTAGTTCCGGATTTTATGTTTAATTTTAAAATTGAACCTGAAATCTGAAATTATGAAAAAGTCACTTTTTTTATCACTGGCTCTTATCTTATTGTATACTAATCTTTCCTATGGGCAGATTGGCGGCTTCCTGAAAAAAGCTGCTAAATCAGTAACAAAAGAGGTAACAGGAAAAACTGACAACAATCCGGCTGTAAGTCAGGCAGGCAAATCGGAGGTGAAACCCGATCCTGCATGTGCCTGCGAACAGGCTGAACTTGTCCTTGATCTTGGAGGTTCCCTGAAGCTCGACTTCAAGGAACTTACTCTCAGTGTCGCGGATGACGGCAGTATACTGGCAAAAGATCAGACCACCAATGAATACTATATTATAAATGAAGGGCTTACAAAGGGGCCACTGCACGAAGGTGATCCAGCTCTTGCAAAATTCGATGTCCCATCTGATGACAAAGCAAATACTGATTACTTTATTCAGAAGTTTAAACCCTACATCGCCCGTTCAGGGGAGAAGTACCTTATTACATTCGGAGGAAAGAGTTATGGTCCTTATGGACAGATAAATGACTTTTCGGTTTCAAAGGCAAAGGACAAATTTGCTGCAAAGGTGATTGAAAATGTCATTAACACTGCTGACGACGGGAAGAAGATGGAAGAGGCAATGAAAAATGCAAAGACCGACCAGGAGAAGATGGATCTTGCCATGAAATTTTCTCAACAAATGCAACACAAAATGATACAGGGAGGCGGCGCCCAGGGTATGTTACCAAAACTTGTGACTAATATCCCCAATGCTGCGGTTAATCCATCGACAACTCAGGGCAACCTGAACAACTCGATTAAATATGATGAAATCCTACTGAATTCCTACAATAAGGTAGTGGACCTCCAGGGAGAAATTCTTATTACACTGAAACCTGAATTCATTGGAGCCCAGAGTCTTTTCGTCAACGCTTCTAACACAAAGTATGCCATATACAACTATGGAAATCTGGTTTTCAGCGACGACAAGACGATGAGTGAGCTCTTTAACCCGCATCTTGTCAAGGCGGGAGAGAATATTTACCTGGCCTACATGTATTACTCACCAAAACGGAATGCCATCATGCAATGCCGCATACCGTTCTGATTAAGTGAATAAACTAATAATAACCTTTCTCCTTTTAGCTGCTGATATTCTGAACCAGGGCTTTTCGCAGACCATCGACTTCATTAAGATTTTCGGTGATAACTGGGATAAAGCAATAAGCTTTGAAAAGGATAACCGGGAATGGATGAAGGTCATTACAGAAAGAAACCATATATCCTATCCTGTTGCCGTAGCTGTTATCTTCCCGGAGCTTATCAGGTATTCAGCTCTTAGGGAGAAGATGGAGGTTAGCTTGCTGAAGACCCTCTATATAAACCTAGGAGATACCTACGCTGACTTCTCGGTGGGTGTATTTCAGATTAAACCATCCTTCGCTGAGAATTTACGAAAGCAGCTGCCCCGGGGAATGAGCAGAAGGGACCGGGGATCTTTCAGGGATCCCTCTTCATTCTCCGATGTAAGTGATTTCAGAAAAGATATAGTTGCCGGATTAGAAGATCCAGCCCGGGAGATGAAATACCTTGTTGCTTTTATTCTCCTTTGTGAAAAAAAATATGGAATAAGCTATATGGACGAAGAGGAAAAGGTAAGGTTTCTGGCTACAGCCTACAATTACGGAATAAAAGGTGATAAAGAATCCATTTTAGCAATGGAGCCCAAGAAGTATTTTAACGCCAAACTCTTTAAAACAGAGAATTACTGTTATTCCGATGTCGCCCTGTTCTGGTATAAACTAAACCAACACAAGTAAAAAGCTAATCAGATTTTATCTCCGTGTTACTCCGTGAATCTCTGCTTCTCTCTGTGAAACAATCCTTTAAACACCTAAGAATCCAGGTTTTCACCTCTTCACCTTTACACTGTCGACCAGATATTCCGAATCGCCTCTCCAGAATGCCGATGAATTCTTCTGTTTATAATGGACAATCACCATATCGCCCTGAAGAGTATCCAGTTCTCTCACAATTTTCTTATTGGTAAGAGTGAAGTAGAACTTATCGGATGCCAGTGCAACATCGCGTGTTGAAGATACGCTGCTAAGGATAAGTTCCCCTTCGTAAGTCTTAAAGAAGGAGCCCTTCTTCGAAAACTTTTGCAGCAAGCCGGCCCTGTAACCCTCACTGTATGTAAAATAATACTTCCAGTAAAACATACTTCCTATCAGGATAATAACAAGCAGAAGTATCCATTTAAAAACAGACTTGAATTTTCCGGCCACTGAGTTGGCAATTCCTGATCCAGCTAAGAAAAACATCGGATTCATATTAACAATATTAATTAAATAGTTTTAAAACAAAAGCTCTCTAACCTCCTGCAAGTTTCTTAATATCTGAGACTTCAAGAATCTGCTTCTCATAACCTCTTGTTACCGAAACGATCATAGCCAGCCCTATATCCTTAAGGGTTGAATACTTATTAGGAATAAGAAATTTCATAACCGGCATTAGGAAAGCCATCTTCTTATAATAACTGTGTACGTTTTTCATCCCCTCTGTAGGTTCCAGAAAACCCGGACGAAATGCAAATACCTTTTTGAAAGGAAGTTTCATAAGGTCGTTTTCTGTCTTCCCCTTTACCCTTGCCCAGTTTAGCCTCCCCTTTTCAGTGCTGTCGGTACCTGCACCAGAGATATAACAGAAAATCATATCGGGATTAATTTCTGAAAGCACACCGGCAAAATGCATTGTCAATGTATATGTTAACCTGTAGTATTCAAACTTATCAATCCCCACGGAGGTAACTCCAAGGCAGAAAAAACATGAGTTATACCCCTTTAACTGATCTGCAATAGGAGCGATATCGAAAAAGTCATTATGTATAACTTCCTTTAATTTGGGGTGCGAAACACCACATGGTTTCCTGTTGACAACCAGAACCTTTTCCACTTCAGGATGCGACAGAGCCTCGATGAGGACGCCCTCTCCCACCATTCCTGTAGTTCCTGTGATAATTACATTGATTTTCATTCCTGAATTCTGATAAATTCGTATTGACCAAATCTGTCGAAATGTACCGACAGGAACAGAAACACATTCAAAGATAATTTGTTTTGCCTGTTGAGCAAAATAAAACCAAAATCTAAGAGATATCAAAAGTTAATTAATTACCGGCATTTGAACCAACACCAGTTTTATCTGTTTCACATTCACGAATTAGCCTTTTTACCGAAAACAGATATTTGTATGAGTAAGTCGATGAACTTGTTAACTTCTTCCAGGAGACTAAAATTCATTACCCTACTGTTACTTATTTTGATTTCTGCTTCCTGTAGTCATAAAACGGCTCTGCTTGAACAGATAAAATCCTCCCATTCCGGAATCCATTTTTCCAATACCATAGTTGAAAATGATACCATAAACCAGCTCGATAATGGTAATATATTTAACGGAGGCGGCGTTGGGATAGGTGATTTCAATAACGATGGTCTGCAGGATATCTTCTTTACCTCGAGTCTGGGCTCATCTAAATTGTATCTGAACAAGGGAAACTTTACCTTCATGGATGTGACCGATATGGCAGGTGTGGGAGGCGAGGGTAAATGGTGCCGCGGAGTTGCAGTGGTTGATATAAATAATGACGGCCGGCCCGATATTTATCTCTCGGCCACAATAAAGAGCAATCCCCTAATGAGGAAGAATATTCTTTATATTAATCAGGGAGCTGACAAAAATAACATACCGGTATTTAAGGATAAGGCAGCGGAGTATGGCCTCGACGATAATTCACATTCAACCCAGGCAGCATTTTTTGATTATGATAACGATGGTGATCTCGATATGTATCTTACTGTTAACGAAATAATCGATCGTAACTCACCCTATATTTTCCGTCCGGTACTAAAGAACGGTGAAAGCCCAAGCACAGGAAAGCTTTACCGTAACGACTGGAATAACTCTTTGGGTCATCCTGTTTTCACCGATGTCTCAAAAGAGGCAGGAATTCAGACCGAAGGTTATGGGAACCAGGCAACAATCACCGATATAAATAATGATGGCTGGAAAGATATCTACGTCAGCAACGACTTCCTTTCCTGCGACCTCCTCTGGATTAATAACCATAACGGTACCTTTTCCGAAAAGCTCTCTTCATATTTCAAACACAGCTCAAGCAGCGCCATGGGCAATGATGTTGGGGATATTAATAATGACGGTCTGCAGGATTTCATAACTCTCGACATGAATCCGGGGGATAACTACCGAAAAAAGATGATGCTTCTGCCGGCAAGCTACCAGTTTTATCAAAACTCTGACCAGTTTGGATATGTTTACCAATATACCAGGAATACTCTCCAGCTAAACCAGGGAGTTGCCCCCGGAGCTGACTCTTCGTACCATCCGGTATTCAGCGACATATCTTACTTTGCCGGCATCGAGGGAACAGACTGGAGCTGGACTTCACTTCTGGCCGATTTCGATAATGACGGATACAAGGATCTCTTTATAGGCAACGGTTTTCCGAGGGACATTACCGACCGCGATTTCGGCATGTTCAGAAATAAAGCATGGCTAACAACTCCGAAAGCTGAAATCCTTAAACAAATCCCCGAAGTAAAACTCCACAATTATATCTACAGGAATAATGGCAATCTGACTTTCACGGATATGTCGGATAAGTGGGGTTTATCTGCACCAAGCTTCAGCAACGGAGCCGCCTGGGCCGACCTTGATAATGACGGAGACCTTGACCTGGTTATCAACAACATAAACGATGAAGCCTCGGTATACAGGAATAATTCAAGAGAAAAAAAACCCTTAGGCAGCAATTACATTGAAGTAAAACTTCATGGTGATTCCCTTAATATCAACGGTCTTGGCACCATAGTGGAAATCTTTTACGGCGGCGGAAGAAGACAGCTTTGGGAAGATTCTCCCTACCGGGGTTATATTTCAACATCCGAAAACCTTGCTCATTTTGGCCTTGGCACTATTACTTCCGCTGATTCCATCGTAATAAAATGGCAGAAGGGAAATAAGCAGGTTTTCAAAAATATCAAGGCAAACCAGGTTATTACGGCCAGCATAAATGAGGCATCAGCTCAGGGCAGGCCCCAGAAAACCAGTGAGCCTGAAATAGCCCTTTTCAAAAACATAACAAGCACGTTTGGAATAAATTATAAACATCAACAGGCAGATTTCGTAGATTTCAATATAGAAAAGCTGCTGCCTCACAAATTTTCGGAATACGGACCGGCTCTGGCTGCCGGGGATATTAATGGCGATGGTCTTGATGATTTCATCGCAGGAGGATCTTCGGGCAATTCTGCACAGATTTTTCTTCAGACACCCGATGGGAAGTTCAGTCAGAGAGCACTTCTGACAAGTGCTGATCTCTCTGCCAAAACATGGGATGACATGGGAATCCTGCTCTTCGACGCAGATGGCGATAATGACCTGGATCTTATAATACTCTCGGGTGGATTTGAAAATGAGCATAATTCCAAAGCCTATAGCGACCATTTCTATCTGAACGACGGAAAAGGAAATTTCACGGAAGCTTCTGATCTGCTCCCGAAGAACTTCACCAGCAAGGCGTGCGTGAGAGCCATCGATTACGACAAGGACGGCGATCTCGATCTGTTTATTTCGGGAAGGGTTGACCCATGGAACTACCCGCTGCCGGTTTCAAGCTTTATCTACCGGAATGACTCTCAAAATGGAAAGATTAAATTCACTGACGTCACAAAAGAAATCGCACCTGACCTTATAAATGCGGGAATGATTTGTGACGCTCTGTTCACCGACTTCAACAATGACGGATGGCCCGACCTAATACTTGCAGGGGAATGGATGCCGCTTACCTTCCTTGAAAATGATAATGGTAAATTTAAAAATGTAACGAAGGAGACCGGTACGGAAACCCATACTGGCTGGTGGAATAGCATCTCTCCAGGAGATTTTGATAATGATGGCGATATAGATTACATTGTCGGGAACTTAGGTCTTAACTCCTATTACCGGGCGAGTACAAAATACCCCGCTTCAATTTATTCAGCCGATTTCGACAACAACGGAAGCTATGATGCTTTTCCTGCGCTCTACCTCCCTACGAGCCAGAAAGATAGCACAAAAAGAAACTTTCCCGTTTTCGGAAGGGATGATGCAGTAAAACAGATGATTTCGATGCGATCGCGATTTCAGAATTATAAATCATATGCAACATCTACTATCGATAACCTCTTCACCGAAGCCCAGCTGAAGAAGGCTCATGTGCTGAAGGCAACCGATATGAGATCGTGTCTGTTCAGGAATGACGGTAATGGGAAATTTACGATGATTGCCCTTCCATCGCAGGCACAGTTCTCAGCATTGAACGGTATGATTGCCGATGACTTTGATGGCGACGGAAACCTCGATCTTTTAATTAATACCAATGATTTCAGCACCGACGTTTTATCGGGAAGATACGATGCCCTGAACGGACTCCTGCTTAAGGGTAATGGGAAAGGAGGATTTCAGTCTTTGTCAATTGAAGAGAGCGGAATTTATATTCCCGGTAATGGAAAGGCTTTGGTCAGATTAAAGAGTTCCAAAGATGGTTACCTTATTGCTGCCTCCGAGAACAGAGGTCCTTTGAGACTCTTCACACCAAGGAATAAACCCGGATTAATCTCTTTAAAACCCGATGAAGTGACGGGGGAAATTGAATTCAAAGATGGCAGCCATCAAAAACTGGAATTCTACAACGGTTCATCCTTTCTTTCTCAGTCAGCAAGAGAATTCTCCGCAGGAAGTAATGTAAAGGCTGTTACCATAACCAATGCCAAAGGGCAGAAGCGAAATATTGCATTTTAGAAAAGTATATTCATCTCAAAACTGAAATATGAAACAACTAAGATTTTTTATAGCCTTATTATTTGTCATAACTATTATTCCAGGCTGCAAAAATGCCAAACCGAAAACCATTAACAGAGCCGACATTGTACATAATAACCTCGACAAACTCACTCAGGTTATAATTTATGATGTGTTTACACCGCCGGTTGCAAGCAGACTTTATATCTACACATCGCTTGCGGCCTATGAGGCCATCAGGTTTGAAAAAGATGGTGCTCCTTCAATCGCTGAAAAGTTAAAAGGCTTTGGCAGGATGCCCGTTCCGGAACCCGGAAAGAAATATGACTTTACTCTTGCATCCACAAAAGCCTTTTTCAATGTTGTCAGGAACGTGAAGGTCTTTTCGGTCGACTCACTGACGGCTTATGAACAATCGGTTTATAGTGACTTCAAATCAACAATCGATGAAGAAGCATATAACAGGTCCCTTGCTTTTGGTGATTCAGTTTCAAAAGTAATTCTGAAAAGGGCGAGTGCAGACGGTTATTTTAAGTCTCGAGGAAAATCCAAATATCTTGGAAGCAATCAGACAGGTAAATGGAGACCAACGCCTCCCGACTATCTCGATGGTGTTGAGTGGTGCTGGAATACTATGCAAACCATGGTTATGGATTCTGCATCGCAGTTCAGGCCCTCACCCCCACCGGCT
>CAIPJU010000897.1 GCA_903865465.1 uncultured Bacteroidota bacterium | reverse complement strand
CTTAAGTCCCTTGCTCAGGTCGGGCATACCTACCGCGAAGCCTACCAGATCACCTGCAGTTGTCTGTACTACCTTTATGAAATTGGGATCAAGAATAGGCAGATATCTGGCTGCGAAATCGGTTTTTTCCTTATCATTGAGTGGTACAAAACCGTAGATCTCTGCAAAGGTCTGATTCATAAGTTCCAGCACCCCAATGATATAGGGTTTCAATTCCTTTTTTGAGTGAAACTCAACTATCTTGTATTCTGTGGATTTTTCGATACGTGAGATTACTTTCTCGTATATAAGAGGCAGTTTTTCGGGAAGTTTGCCAAGGTAGTCGACACAATCAATTTTTTTCTCATATCCTTCCGCTTCGAGAAGCAGAGGCATATAGGCCGAATTATTGGCGCTAGTCATAAACTGGGGATATTCAAATCCCTCGATCTGAAATCCCTGCGGGTCCTTGTCTGAGAATCCAAGCGGACCAACAATTCTCTTCATACCTTTTTCCTTCACCCAAGCTTCCACTTTTGAAAGAAGTGCATGAAAAACCTCCGTATCATTATAGCATTCCATGAAACAGAACCTTCCATCATTTTCATTATTGATGGTATTGTACCTGTTGTTTACAAGGCCCATTATCCTGCCGACTGGTTTTCTGTCACGATAAGCCAGAAGGAGTATTGCATCGGCATATTTATATGATTTGTTTTTCTTCTTATCGTAAAGTTCCCATTCATCCATGTAAATTGGTGGTAGCCAATCTGGTTCATTCTTATGGACTTTATCGGGCAGATAAATAAAATCGCGGCGATCTCTTCTGCTTACAACCTCTTTTATGACTAATTCACCCATGAGTTAATGTTTTATATGGCAACAAGAAACAAAAAATCGATAAAACGTACAATAGCAGGATTGAAATATTATTTTGCTGGTTCAGCGAATCACCAGGTCGGAAATAACAAAGATGGCGAACACGACACTCGCAATTCCATTCGTTGTACCAAATGCGAGATTCACCCTGCTCAGATCGTCAGGCTTAACTATCAGGTGCTGGTAGACAAGCATTGCTGTAAAGATAAGAGCTCCGACCCAGAACAGGTACCCGGCATGACCCTCAACACCTGCAGCGATAACCAGGAGAAAAGTAATAAAGTGTACCAACCCTGAAATGGTCAAAGCCCTCTTCCGTCCTGTTGAAGAGGGAACGGAATGAAGATTATTTGCCCGGTCAAAATCATCATCCTGAAGGGCATAGATAATATCGAATACGCCCGACCAGGTAAGTACCAGTAATGAATAGATGACTGGAACAAGATTGAATTTACCCGTTACTGAAATATATGCTCCTATTGGAGCAAGACTTAGTCCGAGGCCAAGTATGAAATGGCATAAGGAAGTAAATCTTTTTGTGAGGCTGTAGCCAAGAATTATTATCAGTGCGACGGGCGAGAGGCAGAGGGTAAGCCTGTTAATAAAAGCTGTTGCAACAATGAAGAGAATGACATTTGCTGCCACGAAGGCCGAGGCTGAAAAAGTTGATATTTTACCTGAAGGGATATCCCTGTTGCTGGTTCTTGGATTGAGGGCATCAATCCTTCTGTCGGCAACACGATTGAATCCCATTGCCGAATTACGTGCGAAGACCATGCAAAGAATGACCAGAAGAAGAAGCTTCAGGCTGAAATGGTATTCGGCGGATGATACAGCCAGAGAAAAACCTATCAGTGCGAAAGGCATAGCAAAGACCGTATGGCTGAATTTTACAAGCGACAGGTAATTTTTTATTGTTTTAAACAAAGAGCTCATTCCTTGAGTAGTTTCCTGTAGGTTTCAAAATTGTCCTCATCAAATGAGATGAAAATTACTTTTTCCGGAAATTTGTTATCCCTGAGGAATCGCTGGGCTTCATTTACTGCTATCACAGCGGCAAGTCCCCTGGGAAAACCATATACTCCCGTAGAGATGCCTGGGAATGCTATTGTCTTAATTTTTTTTTCCCTTGCCAGTTCAAGGCTTGACCTGTAGCATGATGCCAGAAGTTTATCTTCATTCTGTGATCCCCCGTGCCAGACAGGTCCTACCGTATGAATAATGTATTTAGCTTTAAGCTGATAGCCACGGGTTATCTTCGACTGGCCGGTTTCGCACCCGTCAAGTCCTTTACACTCCTCAAGAAGGGCTGGTCCGGCTGCCCTGTGGATGGCTCCGTCAACACCACCTCCTCCCAGTAATGACCGGTTGGCAGCATTTACAATGGCTTCCACCTCGAGGGTGGTAATATCCCCCATTATCAGTTCTGTCCGGGGAGTTTTCATTACCTTATCAGGGCATTAATTTCTTTGGCAAAGGCATTGATAAGGTTCTCCATTACCTTGTCGATATTTTTATCAGTCAGCGTTTTCTGGTCGTCACGCAGCGTAAAACTTACAGCATATGACTTTTTGTTTTTGCCCAGGGTATCGCTCTCATATACATCAAAAAGTGATATATCCTTCAGTATATTCCTTTCAGTTTTGAGTGCAATTTCCCTTATCTGGCTGAAGTTGATACTCCTGTCAATAAGAAGTGCCAGGTCGCGCCGGACGGCTGGATATTTAGGAAGCTCGTGGTAGGAGATGGAATGCTCCTTCAGCACTTCCAGTATGTTATCCCATTCGAGGTGCGCATAATATACCTCCTGCCCGATATCGAACTGAGTAAGATATCTTTTTGACAGTCGGCCAAATTCAGCAATTAACCTCTTCTTATGGAAAAAAGAGAGTGATTCGGAAAAATATTGCCTCCCGCTTTCTCCTGTGGTAAGGGTTTCGGGTGCAATTCCAAGTCGTGACAAGATCATTTCAACTGCCGATTTGATATTGAAAAAATCAGTTGGATTGGTCTTATAATTCCATCTCTGGCGTCCTGTATTGCCTGTGAGGAAGAGGTCGAGTGATGCTGTTTCGGTAAAGTTTTCAACCTTGGGATAACTTCCTCCATCCTTAATATAGAAATAACAATGGCCAAACTCATAAAGTTTAAGATCGTGGTTTTGCCTGTTAAGGTTCCAGGTAACTGAGGATAGTCCTCCATAAATAAGCGATTGCCTCATTGCATTCAGATCAGAACTAAGGGGATTCGCAAGAATTACAAGTTTCTCTTTATCAAAATCACTGTTTTCTTCATACCATGAAGCCGGGTTAAGTGAATTGCACATTATTTCCGCATATCCATTGGCTGAAAGAAGATCGGAAATGATGTTTTCAACTTTCTCCTTATCAGGTTTTTCGGAGTGTGTTATGGTTGAGTTTATATGTTCGGTGATTTCTACTTTATTATAGCCGTAAATTCTGAGAATCTCTTCAATTACATCGGCTTCGCACTTCACATCAACCCTATAGGCAGGTATTTCAAGATTAAGGCCCTCGCTTTCCTCCTTCTTAATTGTAATATCAAGCGATCCGAGGATCTTTCTGATTACATCTTTATCGATGGTTTTGCCAATCAGCCTGTAAATATTGTGATAGGTTACACTGACAATCGCATTCTTTATCGGATTTGGATACACATCGATTATTTCAGAAGAGATCTTGCCTCCGGCAAGTTCACGGATAAGCATGGCGCCTCTTTTCAGGGCCCAGATCGTGATGTTTGGATCAGCGCCTCTTTCAAACCTGAAAGATGCATCAGTCTTAAGTGAGTGCCGTTTTGAGGTTTTCCTGATGGAAACAGGATTGAAATAGGCACTTTCGAGGAATATATTCCTGGTTTCGGAGCTGATACCTGATTTAATCCCGCCGAAGACTCCTGCAATGCACATGCCTTCATTTTCATTACATATCATGAGGTCCCTGGAGGAGAGGCTTCTCTCTGCTGCATCGAGAGTTACAAACTTGCTCTTATCGGAAAGATTCCCGATTATCACCTTTTTCCCGTCTATTTTATCTGCATCGAAGGAGTGTAATGGTTGTCCTATCTCGTGTTGTACAAAATTTGTGATGTCAACAACATTATTAATTGGATTTAAACCGATCGACTTAAGTTTATTCTTAAGCCATTCTGGTGATTCTTTGATAGTTACATCGCTAATTGTTATGCCGGTAT
>CAIPJU010000896.1 GCA_903865465.1 uncultured Bacteroidota bacterium | reverse complement strand
TGAATATCGAGACGGTAGTTATAAAAACAGCAGTTGAGCCAAATGCCATGTACCTCTCATTTGCCGATGTCATTTACGACAACACTGAAGATATAAATGAGATCCCCATTTTTCTAAATATTGAGAAGCTGATAAACATTGCACTCGAAACAGAGTCAAATGCAGTACATCCCGGTTACGGATTTCTTGCCGAGAATGCCTATTTTGCCCAGAAATGTATTGATAATAAAATAATATATATAGGACCCTCGCCCGATGCCATTTACAAGATGGGTAACAAAACTATTGCAAGGCAGATTGCCCTTGCAGGAGGGATTCCGATGGCGATGGGGAGCCAGGGTAATATTGCCGATGAAGAGGAGGCAGTTGCTGCCGCTGAGAAGATTGGTTTTCCGGTAATCATAAAGGCAGCTTCGGGTGGTGGCGGACGGGGTATGAGAATCGTCAGGAAATCGGAAGATATGGAGAAGAACTTCATCATTGCCCGAAAGGAGGCTGAAACGGCTTTTAACGATCCTTCAGTATTTGTTGAAAAATACATTGAAAACCCTAAACATATTGAATTTCAAATACTTGGCGATACAAAAGGAAATGTTATACACCTTGGTGAAAGGGAGTGCTCTGTACAGAGAAAGCATCAGAAACTTCTTGAGGAAGCCCCGTCATGTGCTCTCGATAATAGCCTGAGAGAAAAAATGGGTAAGATGGCTGTCCAGATAGCAAAAGCAGTGAATTACTTTTCGGCAGGAACAGTAGAATTCCTCCTCGATTCAGAGAAGAATTTCTATTTCATGGAAATGAATACAAGGATACAGGTTGAACATCCTGTAACTGAGATTATAACAGGCATTGACCTTATTGAGCAGCAGATTAGGGTTGCTAACGGAGAAGAACTTAAATTCAAACAGAGCGACATAAAACTTGAAGGCTGGGCAATTGAATGCCGCATAAATGCTGAAGATGTCCAGGCTGGCTTTGCTCCTGATCCCGGAAAGATCGAAAGAATATTCATGCCTACCGATTCCTATGTCAGGGTCGATACCGGTGTTCAGGCAAATTCATCGATTGTTGCAAGCTACGACTCGATGATTGCAAAACTTATCGTAAAAGGCAAAGACAGGAAAGATGCCATAAAGAACTGTAAAATGGCCCTTGACAAGGTTTGGATTAAGGGCACCAAAACGACTCTCCCCTTCTTCAGGATGCTGATGCGTCATCCAAAATTCCAGGATGGTAGCTTTACGACGGCATTTATTGAAAAAGATATTGAGAAGTTCTATCTGAACAGCGAATATGAGGAGATGCTTGCAGCCTGGCTTGCAACAAAACTTTTTATCGAGGAGAATCTGAGTGAGGACAGTATAAGTGTCGATTTTGAAAATGGAAAAGAGATGAGTCCATGGCTTCTTAATAAACGAATTAACCAATTTTAAATCACCCGTATAAGATGGAGAAAGACAATCTGTCAATCAGGAAACTCTACGCACTCTCTTCTGAAAACACAAGGTTTTGTTTTCCCCTGCCCCTGAAACAGACTATCAGAATAGGCAAAAGGGAGTATGAAGTACAGCTGAAGTCGGATGAGAAATTCGGCACC
>CAIPJU010000895.1 GCA_903865465.1 uncultured Bacteroidota bacterium | reverse complement strand
GGTAATCTGATAAAATTTATCGTATTCACCTTCAATGGCAGGTTTGTCAATTTTCTTTGTAAACTTAACAAAAAGAGCTGTCTTCCCTTTGTAGAGAACCTGTGCAAAACCCTTTAAATCATTGAAAGTACTATCCTGTATCCTTGCAAAGCGATATTTACTATTTTGAAATTCAATAGTGAAACTATCAACAAGTTCCTTGGTCAGCTGCAGGATTCCATCAGGAGAATAGGGAATGAGGATCTCATCTTTAAAAATATCGTACTTAAGCTTTATGTTATTGAATGATTTCCCCTTTATAACCACAGAACCCGGCAAGAACTGGTTTGAGAAGAGAAATTGATCTTCCCTAATCATATAAAAGAGGTTTTTCCAGATTCTTCCGTTGTAAAGGAGCTGGCTTTCAAAAACCGAATCAGGCAAATTGCTGTATGAATTGCTCAAACCACCGAAGGAATTTGTCCTTGCGCTTAAAACCGGTTGCAAAAAACAGAACAGCAGGGATATAATTAAGGTGCTATTTATTTTCATTATTATTTTAAATCTTGACAATGAGGAGTTTGTAATTTAGATATTATTTAATAGCTCCGCTGATCCTGAATACATAGGCAAGCTGGTAATCATCAGGTGAAAGCTGCGGCGTAATTATTTCGAGTCTGCTTCCCGATATTTTAACAGGAACCTTCTTGTCGGAGCCAAGCAGGGTTGCAACTGCACTCCCTGAAGTAGTAAGGTTTTTAAGTACGATCCTGTCGCCCGGCCAGTTAAGGCAAATAACATAAATATCCTTATCCTTTCTTGTAAAGAATATAGTGCTGTTAGTCTCGGGATTTATTGCCACATCCTTTTTGTTTTTTATAAATGCCCTTGTACCGTAAATGGCTTCACCGTTTACCTTAAGCCAGTTTCCCATTTCGGTTAGTCTCTGCTGCATAATAACAGGAATAGTTCCGTCGGGAGCAGGGCCAATATCAAGAAGAAGGTTTCCTCCTGCCGATACAGTAGAAACCAGCAGCTTAATGAGCTGTTTAGCCGTTGAATAATCTCCCAGGCCTTCTGTACGGTTATAACCAAATGATGTTCCTATACCTCTGCATTCCTCCCAGGGATGTGGCAAGGTGTTTTCAATTCCTTCTGCATCTCCAACAAGACCGTACTCGGTAGTATAAATTCCGCCATGCTTACTCCTTGTTTCACTGCCCCAGCGGTCATTGATAACTATATTTTCCTTAACCGTTGATTCATTGTATAACCAGGCAATAAAATCTTCGCTTTTCCAATCCTTACTGCTCTTATCCCACTCTCCATCAGTCCATAGTATATCAGGGGTATACCTTGTTACAAGGTCTTTCATCTGAGGAATCATATGATTTGTAACATAGCTGTTAAGATCGGACTTGTAGAGAGGATTAAACCACTCATAAAGAGAATAGTAGAATCCCATGTGGAGACCCTGTTTCTTAACGGCATCTGTTAAGTCGCCGCAAAGATCGCGATGCGGCCCTATATCGACGCTGTTCCAGTTCCAGCTCTGAGCGCTGGGCCAGAGGGTAAAACCTTCGTGGTGTTTGGATGTTAGTACAACGTATTTTGCACCAGACTGTTTAAATAATTCGGCCCATTGCCCGGGGTTAAAAAGTTCTGCCTTGAATTGCGGTGCAAAATCCTGGTATTTGAAATTCGGACCATATGTTCTCAGGTGAAAATCCTTAAAATACTTTTGAACCTTACCCGGCTGAGTAAGCTTGCTCCAATACCATTCAGCATATTTGTCATAAACTCCGATGCTGTCGCCGGTTGGTCCCCATGATGGCACTGAATATACGCCCCAGTGAATAAATATTCCAAACTTGGAATCTTCAAACCATTGTGGAACAGGGCGTTTATCGAGTGATGCCCACTCAGGCTTATAATTCTGCCCTTTAAGGTTAAGGGTAGCTACAACGAAAAGAAGAATAAATGCTAATTTTTTCATTTTATTAATATTTCTTTCAAAATATATTCTGTTAATCATCAGGTCCGGCCATTTCAATAATAAAAAAGGATAAGTTTAAGCTCAAATAATCTTTTCAACGCCGATTATTTGGTTATCGTATTGACTTTTATATTCCTTATTGCCGCCGTAGTCTTCCATGAGGTAATTCCGAAGGGTCGGGAAAGCTCAACTTCTGGCCTGACTGACAATCGTTTATTACCCTTTGAGAAGTTCACTACTTCGAGTGAATCAATAAAAGCCTCTATTTTTAAACTTGTAACTTTTAATCTAATTGTATACCACCTGTTCTTTTCGAAACTATGGAGCGTGGTAGTTTCATTTTCAGAGGCATCCATACCATTAATACTGCTTAGTCCGACGGTAGTTCCTCCCCAACCGCCGATGATGAGGGTGCAAGGCTCATTCGCGACAGGAAATGTCATTCCGCAGAAGAAATCATTCCCATCGACACTCATGGCTTCGAGATTTACCTCATAATCCATAGCAGGAAAATCGCCCTTCCAGTTAATTCCGGTACAGCCGTCTCCGCATCCCAGAATTATTTTTTCACCGCTTAAATATACCGGACCCTGAGGACCAAAGTTAGTTATTTCCCATCCTTTTACTGATCGTCCATCGATTATAATTGTACTTTCAGCAACTCCCGGAGCTACTTTAACTTCTGATTTCTTCTCAACATGCCTGCAACTACAGATGGATAACACTGCAAAAATGACAATAAAAACTTTGCTATTGTACAGTCTTACTGATAAAAGCGGAAGAGATCTTTGATTGAACCTTTTCATCGCCGATTTTTTTTAAATATATAATTAAATAGGTGATTAAAAGGTTAAAAGCAAATCCTCACTGATTAAAACTTTTTATCGGAACCAGTTCTTTTAAAATCTTTGTCAGTTCAATATTCATTTCTGTAAATAGGTCACTTTGATTATAGCATTTCCAAAACTCTGATTTTAATCATATCAGCTCCCATATCTATTTTACTATATTCGCACTTATTAATCTGTAATTATGAGAAATAAAAAGGTACTATTATTATCAATTATGACCATTTCGCTAATATGGTCATGCAGTTCAAAACAGGAAAAAATGGAAAACCGCCTGAGAAAATTCCTTTCAGCATATGAAACAAAGGCAATTCCTCTCTATAAGGAGTCATCACTCTTATCATGGAATGCCAGTGTAAGCGGAACTTCTGAAGACTATGCCAAAAGTGAAAAAGCCTCCTTCGATTTTGCCAGGATCTATTCCGATAAGGCAGAGTTTACCACACTTAAGGAGATTAAGGAATCAAATGAAGTAAAGGATCCGATCCTTGCCAGGCAGCTTGAGATTCTCTATAATTCATTTTTGGGAAATCAGGTCGATACGGCCCTCATTTCCGAACAGATAAAGATGGAAACTGAAATAAGTAAAAAATATTCCAAATTCAGGGCTACCGAAAAAGGCAAACAGATGTCCGACAACGAAATTGATGCTATTCTTAAGAATTCTTCACACAGCGCCGAGCTTCAATCCGCCTGGGAGGCATCAAAGATGATTGGACCCGTTGTTGCTGAGGATATTATCAAACTGGTAAAACACCGTAACAGGATAGCAAAAGAGATTGGGTTTAAAAACTATCACGAAATGAGCCTGAAGCTCTCAGGACAGGATCCCGAAGAAGTTACCAGGATATTCGATGAACTCGACAGCCTTACGAAAAACAGTTTTATTGCATTAAAAGGCGACATAGATCAGTATTTTGCAAAACGCTATAAAATAAGCACTTCTGAATTACGTCCCTGGCATTACCAGGATCGTTATTTCCAGGAGGCTCCTGAAATTTATCCGGTCGATTTCGACAAATACTATGAAAAACAGGACCCTATAAAGCTTGCTTCAGAATTCTATAGTGGTCTTGGTCTTAAAGTTGATGCCATCCTCGCAAAAAGCGACCTGTATGAAAAGCCAGGCAAGAACCAGCATGCATTCTCAACCGATATAGACCGTTCAAGCGATGTCCGTACTCTCGACAACATACGGCCTGATTCGTACTGGATGAATACAATCCTTCATGAATTGGGCCATGGAGTTTATTCATACTATAATGATATGTCGCTGCCATTCACCCTTCGCGATGCAGCTCATACCTTCACTACTGAAGCTATTGCCAACATGTTTGGCAGGTTTGCTAAAAATCCCCGTTGGATGTTCAGGATGGGACTCATTGATTCAACTGAAATGGAAAAGATTTCCGGTGATAGTGAAAAGTCTCTCCGCCTCCAGATGATAGTATTCAGCAGATGGGCGCAGGTGATGTACAGGTTTGAGAAATCGATGTATGAAAACCCCGACCAGGATTTGAATAAACTCTGGTGGGTGATGGTTGAGAAATACCAGTCGGTGAAAAAACCCGAAGGACGTGATATGCCCGACTGGGCGGCAAAAATCCACATAGCTCTTTATCCATGCTATTATCATAATTATCTTTTGGGTGAAATGCTTGCTTCACAGATTTACAGCTACATTACCACAAATGTAACAAGTGACATTTCACTTGTTGGTCAAAAGGCCGCAGGCAACTATCTGCATGAGAAGGTATTTTTGCCCGGAGCAAGGTATGGCTGGAATGATATGATTGAAAAAGCTACAGGTGAAAAACTGACCGCAAAATATTTTTCAAAGCAATTCGTCCGGTAATATAAAACTGCTGCTACTATCTAACTTATTAAATATAACCGAAATATGAAATATTTTATTTATTTGTTCGTTTTTGCCTTTCTGACAGGCTGTTCACCCCAGACGGCAAAAAAATCAGAAGTCACGCCAGCCAAAAGTATCAGCGAGTCGTCAGTAAAATCGATTATTGATTCTCTGAAGAGCGCCTGCCCTAAATCAGACCCTGTTCTCCTTGAAAAAGGGGTTCTTCATGCCGCTTCACTCTGGAGAGAAAGCGATGGCACAACTATCGACTTTTCAAAGTTTGTCAGGAGCCAGTATATCGCTGATCCGGCAAAAAGACAGGAAGTATTTAAAAAGGTAAGCAAATTTCTGGAATCGCTCAATGGAAATTACAATGAGATTACTCTTGACCTCAGGAAGACGATGGATGAATCGGGAGGAGATATCGATGAAATTGACCGGATGTTTGCAAATTATTCGGTTGGCGCACATATGCAGAATGACTTCTATGATAACAAGATAGCATTTTCAATTGCGCTTAACTTTCCCTACTTCCCCCTTGCCGAGAAGGAAAAACTTGGTCCGAAATGGAGCCGTGAAGAGTGGGCAATGGCAAGGCTTGGAGACCTTTTCATCTCAAGGGAACCTGCAGAACTCGATCAGGCCGTAACTGAAGCAACAGGAAATGCTGAGATGTACATTTCGGAATATAATATAGCCATGGGGCATCTCCGGACTGAAGATGGCAGGAAGATCTTTCCCGATGATATGCTGCTTCTTACTCACTGGAACCTTCGCGATGAGCTCAAAGCCGACTATGCCGATAAGAAGAATGGCATTGAAAAGCAGGAGATGATTTATAAGGTAATGGAACGAATCATAAAACAGGAGATCCCTTCAGTAGTAATTAATAGTCCTCTCTATGAATGGGCCCCATATTCAAACAAGGTTACCAAAGGAGGGTCCGAAATAAAGGCAACAGCTGAAGCGGATACTCGTTACACTCATATAATCAATAACTTCAAAACCCGAAAAGCACTCGACCAGTACAATCCTGAGATGAATACCTCTATCCTGCGTAAGTTCTCGCTCGAGATGGAGATTGCGCAGGATGAGGTTGAAGCGCTTTTTGATTCCTACCTCAGTTCTCCTCAGCTTGTCAAAGTTGGCGCCCTTATAAAGCAGAGGCTGGGTCGCGATCTTAAACCATATGACATTTGGTATGACGGATTCAAGACAAGGAGTAACATACCTGAAGATCTGCTAACATCGAAAACCTCAGCCCTCTATCCCAATCCGGCTGCTTTTCATGCAGGCATGCCGGCAATGCTTACAAAACTTGGCTGGTCGCCCGAAAGAGCAAAATATATCGCCGACAAGATTATTGTTGATCCTGCACGCGGGTCGGGCCATGCATGGGCTGCCTCAAGGAAAGGCTCCCTCTCACATCTCAGGACCAGGATCTCATCGAAGGGCATGGATTATAAAGGATATAATATAGCTGTCCACGAATTTGGCCATAATGTCGAGCAGACAGTATCACTCTATGATGTAGATAATTACATGATGTCTGGAGTGCCTAACAGCGCTTTTACCGAAGCTAATGCCTTCATCTTTCAGAGCCGCGACCTCTTTCTTCTCGGAATGAATGATACTAATCCCGAAAAAGAGAAGATGGAGACCTTCGATGCATCCTGGCAACTAATGGAGATAATGGGAGTAGGAATGGTTGAGATGAAAGTATGGAAATGGCTTTACCAGAATCCCGAGGCAACTCCGGCGCAGCTGAAAAGCAGTACTATTGAAATCGCCAATGAAGTATGGAATAAGTACTTCGCCCCTGTGATCGGAATTAAGGACTCCCCCATTCTTGCAATATATTCTCACATGATTGACACCCCTCTCTACCTTGCCAGCTATTCCTACGGACATGTTATCCAGTTTCAGCTCGAAGAGTTCCTGAAAGGGAAAAAACTTTCGGATGAAGTTGACAGGATATTCAGCCAGGGTCACCTTACACCCCAGCAATGGATGGTTGGTGCTGTTGGTTCAAAGATTTCAACACAGCCAATCCTTAATGCTCTCGACAAAGCCCTGAAACAATAAATGCATTAATAATTTCAAAAATTGAGAATGAGGAATCTTTAACATCAAATTCGGTATCGCTTGAAAATAAATTGATTTACCCCTGTTCCCAAGGCATAGCAGTTAAGCTAAGATTTGAATGGAAAAACGTAGTGGAAGAGTCACCCCTCCTTCAAAAGGAGGGGAGAATATTTGAGGTAACTGATTTCAGTAGAAAAAACCGATCGTTTTTCCTGATCCTTCATCTATTGCAGTTCCTGGCATCTTAAGCAGACGGCTCTGGGTTGACGGATAAAAACGAAATTTTTCAACTTTTACTTTGAAACATTTGAAGTTGAGAACAAGACTCAGCGAAAAAATCCAGGCTTTACTGAGATCTCTTATTGTACCGAACTAAAATGGACAAGTCAGGGAAAATTAAAAATAATCGCAGGGAATTATCTCTGCGATTATTTTTTTATTGGATATCAGGTGGTTAAACCATTTCCTGACTTTATATCCTATTTAAGGAATACCTCAAGAACTGGTATCTCAACCTGCGGTTTCAGAACAGGCAGTGAGAGATCGAGATCATTCTTCCGGGCATCACTGCCTTTACTGAATGTTATTTCCGAAGCATCATGGAGGAACTGGACATATTTAACCTTGTCTGCCATATTTGTCAGACTCATGTTGCCCATCGGATAGTCGAGAAGATGAACATAAAGTCTTTTTGTGACCGGATTGTAAGTCAGCAGAGTATTCGGAGGAGCAACAAAACCTTCAGGAGCCTGGGTGCATCCATAAACTGAACGGCTGTTGTATTTCATCCAGTCGCCCATTGCTTTAAGCCGGTCCTGGGCCCTGTAATCAAAGACACCCCGTGCTGTAGGTCCGACGTTAAGCAGCAGGTTTCCACCCTTACTTACAGATTCGATCAGAAGTTCCAGTAACTGAGCTGGACTCTTCCAGGATGTTTCATCGCGGTAGTAGCCCCATGATCCGGAGAATGTCTGGCATGTTTCCCATGCGACTCTCTTGCCGTTTCTTTCGGGCCATTTAGCTTCCTTATACTGTTCGGGTGAGACGAAATCATATCCTCCTTCAACATTTTCGAGGTCAAGACGATCGTCGACAATAATTCCCGGCTGAAGTGACCTGGCGAGTTTAAGAAGATTTTCAGAATCCCAGTCCTCATGT
>CAIPJU010000894.1 GCA_903865465.1 uncultured Bacteroidota bacterium | reverse complement strand
CTCATGATGGTTGATGGGTTAATGAGTTTATGGGTTTATACGTTTATGGGTAAAAGGATTGATGCGCTTTTGGGTTAAAGGGCTGACGAAATTCCTCATCCCAGTTGCCTGTTGCTTATTAATTTTTCCTTTTTTGTCACTAAATTCCTGGCCAGGTAATTGTTTCAGGGTTTCTAACCAGATATTACGGGCCTCTTCAATGTCTCTGGTAGTTTGTTTCCTGGTAGCCAGAAATGCCTCTTTCCTTGCTTGAAACCGTTGTAAAGCTTCCTGGTTCTTCTGCAAGCACTTTATGATATTTTCTCCGACATTTTTCATCTTTTATTTAAATCCTTTACCTCCGCAACTGGTGCAGGGGAGGCCATCGGTTGATCTTCCCCTCCCTTTGCATTGCGTACATTTAGTATCTCCCTCGAAATGATTGCTTCCCTTACCACCGCAAACAATGCAGGGAACCCTGGCGCCCAGTGGGTTTTTTCCTGAGCCTGAACAAAAGACACACTTTTTTAGCGGATGCGTTATTTCAACTTTTCCGCTACCATTGCAAACCAAACAATCCGATATCGGAGAGAGCAGATCATAAGGATCCTTTCCGCTTCCACTGCAAAATGCACATTTAATGATGTTTGACATGACTTACGCGGGGTTATGATTATAAATGAAATACTTTTACTGCAAAGATGCTGATTGGACCTGAATCCCTCCTTTTTGGGCAGGGTCCGAAGTAGATTACTGAGTCTGGCCGAAGTATTTGACCAGACTCAGTGACTGAATTATTTTAGTGGAAAATAAACATTGTCCATTTTTTGTACTTTACCTTCATCCAGCAAAACTTTGGCAGTAAATCCCAGTTTCATTCGTGTTTCTCCAAGCGGTTGTTCCATTTCGGAGATCTTTACTCCCATCGGATGCCTGTTGATATAATCAAGAACTTTCTCTTCGAGTGTCATTGGAACTACTGCTTTTATTTTCACTTTTGGAGGTGCTGCAACCTGCTCTTCCTTTACAACCGCAACTTCAGGTTCAATTTGTAAAAGCGTAACCGGTGGTTCCACCTGAGTAACGATATCCTTTATTGGCTCCACTTCAACCGGAGGTGCTGTAACTTTGACCGGTTCTTGTTTGATCTCTGCTTTTTTTACCGGTTCAACAGGGGCTTCACTTACCGTTGGCTTTTTTTTTTCCGCTTTGGCCGGTTTTACCACTCCGGTTTTTCTTAACTGTGCAATAGTATCCTGCATTTTATTCCATTCAGCAGCACCCTGGGTCCTTTCGCTGGCATATCCTCCAACCATTTCTGCACTCGCTTTTTCGATATCTTTTACCTCTTTGCGTATTCCTTTGATCGAGGCATGAATATCTTTCATTAACCCTTTGTATTGGTTCATTCTGGAAGCTTCTCCGCTGGCAAGGTCTTTGCGCAGTTTTTGGGCCATGTGTTGATTCTCTTTGCTGATCTCAGATAATCTTTTCTGAAATCCGTGAAGCATACTTCTGGTATATTCGACCCTTTCAGCGAGGTTTTTACCCAATTCTGCCCTAAGCTCGGCTGACATGTTTGCATGCTGTTTGTCAAAATTTTCAAGTAATTCATTGGTGTTTTTGAATATTGCCAGAACCTCGGCGTTGATAATTTTAATGTCATCGTTGATATTTTTCATCAGGGCGTTAAATTCATCGATCCGGATTTTTTCATCTTCCGCCCTGTCTGCTCTGCCGGCAGCAAAAAAATCATTCAACTCTCCGGCCATCTGCGTTCTTTCTGCCGCAAATTCATTGATCATAGTAAAGGTGGAGGTTTGAATTCCAACGACTTCCTTCTGGATGGATGCAATAGTATGATGGATATTGCTCATCAGTTGGTTAAAAGAGCTGATCCGTTCTTTTTCTCCGGCTGCGAGATCTTTTCTCAGAGCCATTGCGTTGGCGTTTAAAACAGCGGCCATCTCCTGATGATCGTTACGAAATCCATCAAGAGTATTTTGAACTTCACTGACAAGCTCTTCATTTTCTATGATCCGTTGTTTGAAAGAGGCGAGTAACTCCTCGCTCAAATTTTTCATTTCTGATGCT
>CAIPJU010000893.1 GCA_903865465.1 uncultured Bacteroidota bacterium | reverse complement strand
CTGCTTCATTAACCACCTGTGTTGTTTCAGCTGACATTTTTTTCTGTCTTATAAAATATATTATCGGGAATACAATTAATATCATCAGTGCCGAAAAGAGAAAAGCATCGAGATATGATAACAAATATGACTGTTTCATAATAGTCAGAGAAAACAGGTGATAACTTTGCTGCTGGATGTTGGCTGTTACCGGGAGATGGGAACTAAGGTTATGCATAATCGCTGAATTTCTTTCTGTAAATGCAGGATTTCCACCTGTTATATTCGAAATCAAATCGGATCTGTGTGTGGCATACCGGTGAGCAACATAGTTATTGATAAGGGCAATGCCGAATGAACCTCCTAACTGACGCATCATATTGTTAAGTGCAATTCCCTGCGAAATGTCTGCAGGCTTTAATCCCTGTACAGCCATAATCGTAAGCGGAACCATCAGCAGAGCCAGACCAGCACCGCGTAATATTAAGGGAAGTATAAAGAAACGCGACGACGCATTGATGTCTGCCTGTGACATTATTATTCCAAATCCCATCAGCGTGAGAAAGCCCAGTGTAATAAACAACTTTGGTGAAGTGCCTGCCTGAAGTCGTTTCCCAACAATTGGCATTATGAAAAGCGACAACACTGAACTGGGCAGGAGTGTAAGTCCTGTTTTAAGAGCTGTATATCCAAGTACACGCTGAAGCAATAGAGGAAATACAAAAACAGAAGTAAACAGGACGAATCCGGTTATAAACGTTAGAATGGTGGTGAGCGACAAAGTTGAATCTTTAAGAATACGTAAATTTACTACAGGGTTCTTTTGTCTTAATTCCCACCAAATAAATCCAATTAATCCGACAATGGATGTAAATGTAAACCAGCGAATGTATACTGAATCAAACCAGTCTTCTGTTTCACCACGTTCCAGTACAAACTGAAGGGATCCAATTCCTATAGTAAGAAAAAGAATGCCATACCAATCAATCGTTGGCCGTTCAGAAATTTTGTCGTCGGGTTCAACATATATATAAGTAAGTATGCAGGCTATAATTCCAAAGGGTACATTGATATCGAAAATAAGAGGCCATGAATAAGTGTCGATGATAAGTCCACCTACCGTTGGTCCAAGGGTTGGACCAATTACGATCCCCATACCAAACAAAGCTCCAGCCAGACCACGTTGTTTTATGGGAAAAGCATCGAAGAGGATAGATTGTGATGTGGATAATAATGCTCCGCCGCCTAAGCCCTGAATAAATCGCCATAAAACCAGTTCCCAGAGGGAAGTCGAGAGTCCGCAAAAGACAGATGCAATCGTAAATATGGCGATGGACGCCATGTAATAGCGTTTCCTTCCAAAAAATCGCGACAGGAAGCTGGTCATAGGAATAATTATTACGTTGGCTATCGCATATGAAGTGATGACCCAGGCTACGTCTTCGATTGAAGCGCCCAAATTACCTGCCATATGATTCAGCGCCACATTCACAATGGATGTGTCGATCAACTCCATTATAGCTGCCGAAATGGTGGTGACAGCAATAATAATTTTCGCTACCCTGTTAACAGCTACCATACTTATTTTGGAATTGGGATGGAAACTGTAACACTCATACCTGCACGAAGGATATTTCTGTATTTTTCATCATCCTTGATTTCAATCTTTATTGGAATCCTCTGTGTTACTTTAATAAAGTTGCCCGTTGCATCGTCAGGGGGCAGTAATGAAAACCTGGCCCCTGTGGCATCTGATAGGGAAACCACTTCTCCCTGTACCTGCAACTTTGGATAACCATCAACTTTAATGTCGACAAGCTGACCTTCACTGATGTTTTTAATTTGATTTTCCTTGAAATTGGCTATGATCCATATTTTTTGATCGTTCACAAGGGTAAACAAAGGGGTGCCGATTTGGATGAATTGACCCTGCTCCACATTTCGTCTCCCCACTTTTCCGAACGATGGGGAATAAATGCGACAATATGATATTTTAAGTTTTTGCTGATCTATTCTGGATCTCTTTAGTTCAGCTATAGCCTTGGCTTTGGTCAGTTGAGCACGCAATATATTTAATCGTGTATCGGCAACGTGCACATCCATTAGCCCGGTTTGCATCTGTTTCATATTGATTTCGAAGTTCGAACGACTGTCATCGAATTGTTTTTCAGTAATGGCACCGGACTCGTACAGGCTTGAATCACGGTTGAAATCTACTAAAGCTTTCCTCTTTCGTAAGCCAATAACTTCAGCATTCCCTTTTGAAAAGGTGAGAGACGCTTCAGCATTTGACAAAGATGCTTTTGCATTTTCAATGTCTGACAGTGCCTGGTTGTAATCAGACTGCATCTCTTCCAGTTGAAGCTCCAATTCAGTGGAGTCAATTACTAACAGTAGCTGGTCGTTTTTTACAGACGAATAATCATCAGTATATATTTTTCCAATGTATCCGGAGACTCTTGACAAAATAGGAACAAGTCGCATTTCTATCTGCGCATTATCAGTTTCCTCATGAGTGAAGGCATGATAGATTTTTTTACCGCCCACAACCAACCCAATCAGGACTATAGCTATTATAAGCACTTTGGGCATAATTTTTTTCATTGTTTGCTGATTATTAGAAACATTATCCATCCTTATCGTTTTTATTATTTAATTTTGTAAAAGTAAACTAAGTTGACTATATAAACAACTAAGTTGACTAATTGTTTAAAGAGCAAAAGATATGTTGTCAGAACAGATTAAAATTAAATTGGTTGAAAACAGGCCTTTAGCGAAAGAAAATGTCGGTAAAATGATGGGCCTTTTAGCAAGGTTTATCCATGTATGGCATGAAGATAAGAACCCTTATCCCGAAGTATGCAGGATTACTCCCAGCCTTGCAGCATTGCTGAATAATATTGAATTAGAAGGTAGTCAGAACAAGGATTTAGCAAAATGCGCCTTCACGTCGAAGCAGGCAATGAGTAAGTTACTGATCCAAACTGAGAAGGATGGAATAATTGAAATTGAAAAGAATGTGGAGGATTCACGGGCTAATAATATTACTATGACAAATAGTGGTGCTGATTTGCTTTTATCAATTTGGGAT
>CAIPJU010000892.1 GCA_903865465.1 uncultured Bacteroidota bacterium | reverse complement strand
GTGCTTCATTTGCAAGCCCTTCCGGAACAATAAACCTGGTTCTTCCGGGAGTTTCAAATGACTCTTGTCTCATTGTCATAACAGGACAGAATAAAATTCCACTGATTAAAAAGGTTTATTTTTCGAATATTAAAAAGGAATTTATCAACCTCACTTCCACCGGAATAAATGATTCTCAGGGCAATAACGACGGGAGAGTCGATTTCGGAGAAAATTTTTATCTTAAATTAAACCTGAAAAATCTCGGTCTGACTGATGCCAATAACCTCTATGCCAAAATAACTTCAGGTTCTCCATCGCTTACAATTAAAAATGATTCTGTCTGGATAGGCTCACTTGCTGCAGGTTCATCAATTGAAATTAATGAAGGACCTGACATGACTATTTCAGGAAACATCAGAGACCTGGGATCAGCAACCCTCGATCTTATACTTAGAGATAAGCTGATTGAAAAACATTTTCCGGTCGATATAATAGTTCATGCTCCCGATGTTCATATTGTAAGTTGCATTATCGATGATTCTGAAACAGGGAACGGAAATCACATTGCTGATCCGGGAGAAACCATCAAACTTGTATTCAGGGTCTCTAACGAGGGAAGCAGTAATATTTCAGGATTGTTTAATGTTATTTCAAATGACGAAGGTGTAAAAGTAACCGGAAACGATATCAAATCGGGCCTGCTTCAATTTGGTGATACAACTGATATCAGCATCGAAGTTAAAATATCTGAAACGATGCAGTCAGGGAACTTTTTTTCGGTTGTGTCAACACTCGATTGTTCTCCCTTCACCGATAGCAGGAATTTCTTATTCAGGGTTGGAAGGGTAAGGGAAACATTTGAATCTATGTCATTTAAAATATTTCCATGGATAAATTTAAGCCAGATTCCATGGACCCTTACCTCCTCTGAATCCTTCGATGGAAATGTTTCTGCCCGTTCAGGCCTTATATCTCATAATGATAAAAGCTCTCTTGTTCTCAAAACAGTCTATCCTGCGGCTGACTCAATCAGTTTCTACTACAAGGTCTCCTGTGAACAGAATTATGATTTCTTCTCATTTCTTATTAATGACACAGAGGTTCTTAAAAACTCCGGTGAGGTCGGATGGACAAAAGCTGCTTTTCGTGTAAAAGCCGGAATCAATAAATTCAATTGGGTATACAGGAAGGACAATTCGGTATCAGCAGGGTCGGATTGCGCCTGGGTTGATATGATAGATTTCAGCCAGACAGGATCGCTGAAATATATTCAGAAAGACCTTCAAATGGTGGCAATCGCTTCGCCCGGGAGAGCTGATTATTACGGCGATGAGATTGTTACCGTCAGGTTGCTTAATGGAGGAAGAGATACGATTAATGGCTTTAACCTTGCTTATGTGATAAATGATGACCTGCCTGTTTTCCAGTCTTTTGATGATAAACTTTTCCCGTCAGGCGACACAGCTACAGTCGCTTTCAGAACCAGAGCCAACATGTCAAAATATGGCTTCTACAAGATAACTGCCTATGCATTGCGGAACAACGATGATTATCCGCTCAACGACACTGCTTTTGTCACAATCGAAAATACTGATATAAGTAATTCCTATACTTTGTATCCGAATCCTTTCAGGGATGAGTTTTCACTTTATCTGAATTCCAGGGGCTCTGAAAAACTTGAAATATCCCTTATCAATATCCGGGGTGAAATAGTTTACAGAACCGACAGAGTAGTTTATTCAGGTAAGAATGAGATAAAATTTTCCAATCTGAAGCTCTCTCCTGCACTTTATTACCTCAATATCAGAGGAGCAACGATCAATAAAACAATGACCGTTATGAAAGCAAACAGATAGGTAAATACTGATCCTGTTTAATTCATAAACTTCTTGGAAGATAAAAGATAGAAGGAAAAAGTTTAAAGGAAGAGTCCACTCCGAAAAGCCT
>CAIPJU010000891.1 GCA_903865465.1 uncultured Bacteroidota bacterium | reverse complement strand
TTCTTCGAGGTAGATTCAGATCCGGTAACCGGGTTTATCCCAAGGTCCAAAACAGAACTTCATATTTGGAATTATGAATCTTATAAAGAGAATGACAGCCTCTTGTCAAAGACTCTTGAAAACCTTGAGATTATCCCTACCGTTTTTATCAGGAACAAAATTTTGCTCGCCGCCTCAAGCGGAAGTTTAGATACCCTTGCCGACAATATGCTATTTCTGATTCAAAAGTATTATAAACCACAAATCAGAAACACTGGTCAGGATTTCGGTGAGATCCAGATCGACTGCGACTGGACCGAACAAACAAAGAGTAATTACTTCTATCTGCTTTCTAAGATTAAATCCATCTCAGGAAAAACCATCTCCTGTACCTTACGGCTTTATCAGTATAAGTATAAAGAAAAAGCAGGTGTTCCTCCTGTCGACAAAGCCGTACTCATGTGCTATAATCTTTTAAGTCCCCTTGCCAGCGAGGATAAAAATTCTATCCTTTCAAACCAGGAACTTAAAAAATACCTGATGAACTCAAAACCTTACCCTTTCCATCTTGATATTGCCTTACCCCTCTTTTCATGGATGCAGGTTTACCAGAACAATCAGTTCGCCGGCATAATTAACCCAGGGAAAAATGACCTGGATAACTTCATCAAACCTCTGAAACCTTTATGGTATGAGGTTACCAAAGACAAAGAGTATGAAAATCTTTACCTCAGAACCGGTGACAAACTTAAATCCGAAGAAGTTACTGCATCAATTGTCCGCGAATCAATATCCCTGCTTAATAAATATCTGCCCCCGGATAAGAGCCGGACGGTTATATTATTTCATCTTGACGAAAACACTCTGAATAATTTTGATAATGAAACGATTAATAGTTTTTTTACTGGCATTAACAGGTAGCTGGTTTTCCGGAATCTATGGCTGTGGCCCTTATTATCCCTTTGGTGATGATATAAGATTCGTTCTCTTAAGGCCTGAACTGTTTCATTATTCAGGTTTTCAAGGCTTCAGCTATTCCGCCGACATCTTCTATTCGCCATTGTCAGGCAGCCAGACAAATACGGAGGGGAGTTTTGTTGACGACAATATGATTCTCTGGAGAAAGAGATGCAATAATGTTCCTCTTCTCAGTGATATCTACCAGACAATTTATGGTTCCAATGAAACGCTGGATGATCCCGCGGGTTCTAATTCCTTTATACAATATCTCAAAAACCATTCTGACAAAGAGGCTATTGAATATATTACTTTTGCAAAAAGATGCAGCAGGTATAATGCCTCCATTGAAGATCCCTGGGAAAGAAATGAATTTGCAAATGTTCCTCAAAGGGCGAGATTAATAAATCAGGCTCTCAGCAAAGCCGTCGGCATGAAAGACCCGGATTTACAACAGCGCTACGCATTTCTGGCAATTCGTCTGGCTTATTACAACAACGATGGTTCTTCTATAAAAAATATCTATAGTACTTATTTCGGTCAGAGAAAGACAAAAAACATTATCGATTACTGGAGTATGTATTTCATGACATTCGCCGAGACCGACAGCACCAGACGAAATTATTATGCTTCACAGGTCTTCAGTTTTGCCCCCGACAAACGTCATAATATCTACCATTACTACGATAAAGAGGTCCCTGTTGAAGAGTCTCTTAAGTACACTAAAAACAAGCAGGAAGAGGCAGCAGTATGGATGATGGCCGGCTTCAGGAAAACAGGAAAAACCATTGATATATTAAAAAAACTCTACTCGATGGAACCTGATCTGCAGGGATTAAGCTTCCTTCTTTTACGTGAGGTAAACAAGCTGGAGGATTGGATTTACACCCCCTATTATACCAGTTTTAACCCATCGCTTGTATCATGGGATGATTACAGGAATTCTTATCCGGCAAGAAGGATAACTGAAGACCGGAAATATGCCGGTGAATTATTAACTTTTGTCAGCTCGGTCGATATCAGCAAAGTCGAAAACCCAGGCCTTTGGAATATTGCAAAAGCATATCTGAGCTATATGACCCTCGATTACAAGGCTTCATGCAACGAAATAAAAGAGCTT
>CAIPJU010000890.1 GCA_903865465.1 uncultured Bacteroidota bacterium | reverse complement strand
GGTAATCTTAAGGGGTATTGATCCTTTCCTCGATGCCGAAGCCTTGAGAGTGATCGGCTTATTAAAGGGCTTCAGCCCGGGTAAGCAGGGTGGCACCCCGGTTGACGTCTATTATATGGCACCTGTCACATTTACACTTCCGGTGACGGAACCTGCCAAGTAGCTAATAATATATTGTAATATAGCGGTTTAATAAATAGATTATTTGTTATCCAGGGGTAGGGTGCGGTGTCAGGCCGCACCTTTTTTTGTTTAAAAGTTTAACTATCATAAGAAATTCCAGTAACTGCACTATTTCTCTGGGTTCTTCGCTTCTCCTCCGGGAACTCTGCGGTTAAAAAGCAGTTGCCAGCAACCAGAAACGATTGATTCCCTCTAATAAATTTAAATCTTATTAATATAAGCCTTTACCCGCAAAAAGTTATTTGTATTTTTAACTCAAATTTTGAGTTAATTCAGGAGTGATAAATTTGAATCTATGAAAGCATTAAAGTGGGTTGCATTTGTTTCAGTTGCTATTGGAATAGTTTTACTTTTCATTGGTGTAGGCTACGGGATAACTCTTAAGCATAAGCTTCAGGCCATCTACATAATAAGTTATTTCCTGGGTGCAATCAGCTTCTTTTTGGTTTCGACTGTAATTTTGCTCTATGTGAATTTAAGTAAGAAAAAGGCGGAATAGTTTTTGCTTCCTCAATGAGATATTTACTTCAAGCCATTCCAACATGAAAAAGATAATTTCCCTGCTTTTCATTATTTCATTTGTATTAGCTGCTTCTGGCCAGAATGTTGCCCGGATTGATACTGGTACTGTAAACCACGCGGCATATAAGATTCTCTTTCCAAAAGAGTGGCATCGTAAACTGATATTGTTTGCCCATGGTTACGAATTCATGGGATCTCCCTCCTCGATAAATGGTGAGCAGTTCCTTGGGACTGCTAAAATATTCCTCGATAAAGGCTTTGCCGTTGCCGCTTCGGCGTATGGATATCAGGGCTACGCCTTACCACGCGGAGTCGATGATACGGAAGCACTGAGGCAATATTTCCTGAAAAAATATGGCCGTCCGGATTCCACATTTATTACTGGCGTGTCAATGGGAGGAGGTATTACTCTGGCTGTCATGGAAAACTATAGTGAAAACTACCTGGGCGCTCTTGCAATGTGTCCTTTATCGAGCAGACCATATCTGCAGACAAGAAAGGAATTTGATCTTCATCTTCTGTTTGAGGCCATGTTCCCCGGGGTATTGACACCCCTTTCCAAAATAATGGATATTCACTCAGACTTTAAACCTTCAGGTTTTGGGGAGATGGGGCCAATAATAGATGCTATCAGAAGAGCTATTTCGAAAGATACGATTAAGGCAGCTGAGCTTGCCCGTCAGTTTTATCTGAAAACCGCTGATATTCCATTTTCCCTCTTTTTCAGCGAAGGTGTTTTACGCGATGCTGTTTTGAAATCGGGTGGTAATCCTTATGATAATACCAATACAATCTACAGCGGTTTTTCAAACGACTGGGAGATCAACAAAATGGTTGAGCGGTATAGTGCAAGCCCCGCACTGAAGAATATATTTGAAAAGTATGACCGGACAGGAGATATCGGAAAGCCTGTGGTTCTCATGCATACTATCTACGACCAGCTAATACCCCCGCTGTTTGGTGAAGTAAATTTTGAAAATATGGTTCGCCAAAAAGGGAAAGACCATTTTCTTACCGTTAAAATCAGTAATGGACAGGGTCATTGTAATTTTAAGCCGGAGGAAATTGCGAAGTCGTTTGATGAATTAAGACATTGGGTCAAAACCGGAGAGAAAGCAAAACCGGGATTTCTGGAGTAGAGATAGTTAGTGATTCCATTAAATAAATTCAGATTTTATCTTTTGAATGTTTATTCTGGACTTTCTTATAAAATTCATCCCTGGCATTATCATGGTTTTTAAGAAACCAGTCAACATGGTTTTGGATGTATTCTTCGCGGATTTCAGAATCGTTCAGGTCATTTGGTACTCTCTCCATTTTTGGGTCAGTACTGTCAAAACCGGCAAAGGGTTCTGAGAGTCTTTTCTTTGTAAGCTCAACATAATCAGCATTAAGCTCAAAGCCCAGGCAGTTCCTCTTCAACTGCTGACAGACCCTTAATGTTGTACCGCTCCCGGCAAATGGGTCAACTACCTGATCTCCTTTATTCGATGATGCCAGGATCATTCTTTCTATTAGACCTTCAGGTTTTTGAGTTGGATGGTCCTGCCTGTTTCCCTGGCAGTAATGAACATGCGAAAACTCCCATACGTCTCCCGGGTTTGCCCCCCTCATGTTGTTGATTGACCTGTAGTATTTCTGAGGAACTCTTACCGCATCGAGGTTAAAAATATAATCTTTGCTTTTGGTAAACATCAGGATGTCATCATGGCGGGGAGAGAAGCCTCTTTTTCTGCCAATGCCCTGGGTGTAATACCAGCAAATCCAGTTACAAAAATGGAGTTTGTTTTCTTTCTCCAGGATCTGATACAGGTAGGAAATGAACCTGAACCCCATGAAGACATAGATCGTCCCGGTTGGTTTCAGAACTCTGCTTGCCTCTTTTGTCCAGGCTTCCGTAAATATTATATAATCCTTAAACGATTTTGAATCGGAATCATTCCCGTAATCCTTGGCTAAATTGTATGGAGGATCAGTTACTATTAAGTCAATTGAATTATTTTCAAGCTCCTTTAATTTCAGAATAGCATCGCCTGGTTGAATTTCGATTTTATGTTTTTCATCCATCTGCCGGTCTATTTTGTCCTTACTAATTTAAACAGCCCTGAGGCGTGAGCTGCAAAATCCTGGGCAAAACTATCTTTGAATATCCCTGCATCCTTACCGGTCCAGAGATTTGTTACCCTTACATCACCGTCCAGTCCAACATCAGCCAGATTCACCTTCAGTTCAAGGGGGGAATTTTCTGAAATATTAAAAAGTGCAAGATAGCTCTCTCCGGTTTTCTTATTTTTCGAGGTAACCGCAACCATTCCATCCTTCTGGTATAGGAGACGCACATCAGAGCTTTCGCTATGCATCCTCAGAACCTCTTTATTTGTCAGGAGCGAAAGTGTAAACTCATCATTGCCGGGCAGATCACCGCCGAAGAATAGGGGAGAGTGGAATATTGTAAAAAAGGTCATTAGCGTATATTGCTCATCTTTAGTCAACCGGGTCATCCGGTTTTCACCAACTTCACCCCTTATTGACAGCCGACCCAGTGGAATCATATCACAATCGGGCCAGGTACCAGCTTTAATGAAGGGATACCACTTCCGGCTGACTTCCATGAGATGAGAAATATGCCACCAGCTGTCCCAGACATCATTCACCATACGCCACATATTTGCATGCCGGCTCACATGATCAGCATCTCCAATAGGAGTTTCCCCGGGCGAGGTGCTTAATACCATTGGACGGCCACTTTTATCAATTGCCTTACGGATCATCTCAATCTCATCCCTGTGGTAAATTGGGGCTGAAAGGTCATCCACCTTCACGAAATCCACGCCCCATTCTGCATACAGTTCAAAAATAGAATTATAATATTCCTGTGAGCCGGGTTTGTCAGCTACAATGGTATAGTTGTCACTCAGCCATTTGCACTGATTCTCAGTTGAGTAGATCTGATCGGCAGTAACTCCCCCGCCACCTTTGACTGGTAGTTTTCTTGTTACAGCAATAGCCGGAATTCCTCGCATAATATGTATGCCGAACTTCAGACCCTTCTGATGAATATAATCAGCAAGCTCTTTAAATCCTTTTCCGTCTTTTGCTGAAGGAAAGCGATTTAAGGCGGGCATATAACGTCCATATTCATCAATTACAAACCGGGGATCTTTTTGGTTATATCCGCCTGCCTTGTCATTTTCAACAAACCAGCGGATATCGACCACGATGTATTGCCATCCGAATTGTTTCAGATATTTTGCCATATAATCGGCATTGGCCTTAACTTCGCGTTCCTCCACGGTAGGACCGTAACAATCCCAGCTATTCCAGCCCATGGGTGGCCTCTGAGCCCACTCTTTGAATTCTCCTTCTTTAAATGGTTGTTTTTGCTTCTTGCCTGAGAAAGAAGAGAGTATGATAATTAATAGAAAAAACAGTAAGTAATTTATTGTTTTCATTTTATTAACAGGGCAAAAGAAATTCAGGAATTATTTAATTACATAGCCTGCATTCCTGAATTTGGCAGTGGTAATTGCGGCAGTATTATGTGAAGTGACAGCAGCTCCAAGATATATTTTCGCGGGCAGGTCGAGGGTGAAAGTTGTGTACTCTTTCCAGTTTTTTCCATCGGTGCCTGTATAACCTGTGAAATTATTCCCGGTTCTTTTGAGTCTGATCCATGTATTTGGGAAGCTAACAGGGAATTCAGGAGTCCCTTCTGATCTGGTGGGATAGATTGCTTTCATCTGACCATCTGTTACCTGGCGGTATTGAAATTCAAACCCGCCGTTATTCTTATTCCTTGGAGTATTATCGGGGAAGATCTGAAAATAGATATGCCTGCTTCCAGGGCTCAGCGATTCGCGGGCCATAATACCTGCCTTGGTATATAAATTAGCCGATGTAAGACCTTCAACCCGGCCAGCGAAGTCAAAATCACCTCTCTTTTCTATATAGACAAAATTGAATTCGTCCTTTACTCCCCATACATCAGAACCCCCGGCAGTGATGTCAAATCCATCGCCTGTAGTGGTAACAGTGCCAGCAAGTGCAGGATTCCCGACATCGGAGTGTTTAAAATCAGTTGGCTTAACAGCTTCAATTTTTTTAGTTTTTTGAAGGGCCGGCTGACTTTTATTCTGAGCAGAGAGAGTCCCTGAAAAGAGGATTATTAATGAAACGGCAGCAGTTAAGATAGGTTTTCCTGGCATGGCATAAAGGATTTATTTGGTATTCCCAAATCTATGAAAAATTGTATTAAGAATCTGTTGAAAAGGCTTTTGGTTAAAACTTCTCAACCTTAAATCTTAAGAGAGTCCGGAGTTTTTCAGGAGCGACCTTCCTCGCATCCGAGAGGTAAATTTCGCGGTGATAATGGACCGGTCGTTTATATCCGTTTGCAAGGGCGAAGGCTTCCATGAGGTTAAAACTCTCAGGCTCGCTATCATAAGGCCCTGCATGGAGCATTTGAATGGATGGGCCATCCTCTATTATTTCGAAAATCGCTTTTTCGAAAAGTTCGCCTGGCTTCTTCTTTTTTACGACGTGGATAATCTCACCGGCAAATTCAGCAGTAACAAAATCAGGTTGCCTGATCATAAGGTTGAATACCAGGTCTTTCTTATCAAAGAGGTGTCCTGTTGCTTTCTTAGCCTCCTCCTTCAGATCCCAAACCCCTTCAAGGGGATAGACTGTATAATCGTAATAATCCTTAGGGGCTATTCCTTTTTTCGGTGACATTTTGACCGCATATGCGAGAGAATACAGAACAGCAATATACTCTGCAAATGCTTCATCATTAGGATCGCCATGTCCGGTAATGGAGAAGAATTTAAAAGGGGGGATACATATTAGTTGAGGTTTTTGCAAGGGAAGATAGATTCCTTTCTCTGTTTTTTTCCAGTCCTGCTTCATGAATGTGTTTGTCTTATATTATTTTAATTTAAGGCTTTACAGAAAAATCAATATAATGTCATAATTTTCAATGAATTAGTATCCAACGAATGGATCTCCATAAAGAACTTATTCCACAGATTTGAAGTAGCGGTCGAACGATTCACAATTACCCATCAGATCATCATAATATGAGGTGAATTCATTCTTTAAATTCTTGTAATAAATATTCTCGGGGCGTTCAGTTTTCGAATAGTCATATCTTCTGCCTAAACTGATTTTATAACTTTCACACCTGCCTGCCATCCTTAAGCAGAGTGCAGCAAATTTTTTACTCCGACTCGCATCTTTTGCCTTCAGATAATAGCTTTTTGCCAGAGTGCAATTAAAATAATCGTCATCATCCTCCAGCTGTGTCAGATGAAGATTTGAAGACCAGTAATATCTCTTCATCAACCACGAATTTCCATATTCAGTCATATTGAAGTAGCAGTTAGCTGAAAGGAAATAGTAGAAATCCCTGTTCTTGGTAGTTACATCATTCGCTTTATTCAGATAATCAATCAATCTGGAGGTTAATTCAGCTTTGTTAAAATGTACTGTATCAGCAACTGTCTTTTGATGTTCATTGAACAGGTTGGTATAAAATGGATTTGCATTCAGGTATTTCCGGTAGGAGTAACTATCTGAAGTCCAAAGAGTATCATTAACATTTTTAAATTCAGTTAATGCCGACTTTAAATCGTTGATTCTTAAATATTTTGTTCCCAGCAGATCATAAAGACGGGGGATCTCATTTTTGATGACCGAATATTCCCAGAGATCGAAGGCATTGTTGCCCCTGTTATGTTCTATGCTGACAATCAGATCGTGAACCTCCTTTGGCGAATATTGGGCATCGAGATAGAAAAAGTAATCCTCATAGTAATTAACATATAAAGTAAAATGATTTGCTTTTGTCCGCCAGTAAATTCCATTACGGTAATATCCGTCATAGTAATTATTGTCAGTTCTTGCCTTTAACTTCGATAGCAGGATAGCTGCATCGGTAGTATTGCCCCTGTATTCCAGTTCGCGTGCCAGGGCAAAGATGAATTTGTTGTTTGAAGCTGCAAATTCACGCATGATTACAGGTTTAACATCATCCCGGATAACAGCCTCTTTCTGGTCAGCGGTAATGCATAAGACTTTCAGCATATCCAGCCAGTTATTTATTTTCTGGTCTTTAATCTTTTTATTCTGAAGCTCTTTTAT